>JBLYYU010000532.1:0-2970 GCA_048550275.1 Polyangiales bacterium | reverse complement strand
GCGGGAAGGCGATCTTCCAGTCCATCGCCAACTTCCACACCGGCGAGTGCGTCGCGGCCTCAAGCCAGTTATGAGGCACACCGTCGGCGCGCGCCTGCGCAATCACGTCCGGATCGTTGGGGTCAAGGAAGATCGAGAGCTGCGCCTCATAGAGATCCTGCTCGTCGGCGGCGCTGGCAGCGTCCTCAATGCGGTCGGCGTCGTAAAGAACGACACCGAGATAACGGATGCGTCCGACGCACGTCTCCGAGCAGACCGTGGTCAGCCCAGCTTCGATGCGCGGGAAGCAGAAGATGCACTTCTCTGATTTTCCGCTCGACCAGTTGTAATAGATCTTCTTGTATGGGCAGCCCGAGACGCACATGCGCCAGCCCCGGCATTTGTCCTGATCGATCAGGACGATTCCGTCTTCTTCCCGCTTATAGATCGCGCCGGAGGGACAAGAGGCCACGCAAGTCGGGTTGAGGCAGTGCTCACACAGCCGCGGCAGATACATCATGAAGGTGTTTTCGAACTGGCCGTAGATTTCCTTCTGCACGCCATCGAAGTTTACGTCGGCCGAGCGCTGGACGAACTCGCCACCAAGAATCTCTTCCCAGTTCGGGCCCCACTTGATCTTCTCAATGCGCTCGCCGCTGACCAGAGATCGCGGCCGTGCCGTCGGCATGGTCTGCAGCTCCGGCGCCTTTTGCAGGTGCTCGTAATCGAAAGTGAATGGCTCGTAATAGTCGTCGATCTCGGGCAGGTCCGGATTGGCGAAGATGTTCGCCAGCACGCGCCATTTTGAGCCAATCCGAGGCTCAATCTCGCCGTTGCGCTTGCGACGCCAGCCGCCGTTCCAGCGCTCCTGGTTTTCCCACTCCTTCGGATAGCCGATGCCGGGCTTCGTTTCGACGTTGTTGAACCAGGCGTATTCCATGCCTTCGCGACTGGTCCACACATTCTTGCAAGTGACCGAGCAGGTATGACAGCCGATGCACTTGTCCAGGTTCAGCACCATCGCGATTTGAGCGCGGACTTTCATTCTGCGGCCTCCATGGGGGATGCTTCGGGGGCCGCGTCCGCGGCAGGTCTTTCGAGCCAGTCGACGTTGCTCAACTTGCGTACAATGACAAACTCGTCGCGGTTGGACCCGACAGTGCCGTAGTAGTTGAAGCCGTAGGACTGCTGCGCGTAGCCGCCAATCATATGCGTCGGCTTCACCACAGTGCGTGTTACTGAGTTGTGGATGCCGCCGCGATGACCGGTCTGCTCGGAGCCCGGCACGTTCACGATCTTCTCCTGTGCGTGATACATCATGCACATGCCTTCTTTCACGCGTTGGGAGACGACAGCCCGGGCAACCAACGCACCGTTCGTGTTGAAGGCCTCGATCCAGTCGTTATCGACGATGTCGGCCTTCTGCGCGTCGACCTCGCTGATCCATACGATGGGACCGCCGCGAGACAGCGTCAGCATCAGGAGATTGTCGGTATAAGTCGAATGGATGCCCCATTTCTGATGGGGCGTAATGAAGTTGAGGACGACTGTCTTGTTGCCATTCGGCCTGCGGTCGATGACCGGCTTAACAGTCTTGGTGTCAATCGGCGGACGGTAGACGCAGAAGCCTTCGCCGAAGGCGCGCATCCACAAATGGTCCTGATAGAGCTGTTGGCGTCCGGTCAGCGTTCGCCACGGAATCAGCTCATGCACATTTGTATAGCCCGCGTTGTAGCAAACCTTTTCGGACTCCAAGCCCGACCAGGTTGGCGAGGAGATGATCTTGCGGGGCTGTGCGACGCAATCGCGGAAGCGAATCTTCTCGTCCTCCTTCGGAAGCGCCAGATGTGTGAGCTCGCGGCCCGTGGTCTTGCCCAAAGCCTCCCAGGCCTTTACCGCCACTTCGCCATTCGTCTCCGGCGCCAGCGTGAGGATCACCTCCGCCGCGTCGATGTCGGTCTCGATCTGCGGTAGCCCGTCGGTCGCTCCGCCCTCGACCTTGCCGTTGAGCCGGCCCAGGAAGTCGACCTCGTGCTCCGTGTTCCACGAGATGCCTTTGCCGCCGTTGCCGAGCTTGGTCATTAGGGGCCCCAGCGACGTGAACCGCTGGTAGAGATTGGGATAGTCGCGCTCGATCACTGCGACTTGTGGCATGGTCTTGCCGGGAATCGGATCGACCTCGCCGCGCTTCCAGTCCTTGACGTCGAGCGCCTGGGCGATCTCGCCCGGCGTGTCGTGGAGGATAGGAGCCAGAACGACATCGGTCTCTTTTGCAAGGATCTCCGGGGCCACTTCGGAGAAGGCCTTGGCGATACCTTTGTAGATCTCCCAGTCGCTGCGTGCGCCCCAGACCGGATCCACTGCTGACGTGAGCGGGTGGATGAAGGGATGCATGTCAGAGGTATTGAGATCGTTCTTCTCGTACCAGGTCGCCGTCGGCAGAACGATGTCGGAGTACATGCACGTGGTCGACATGCGAAAGTCGAGGGTGACGAGAAGGTCCAGCTTTCCTTCGGGTGCGGTCTCGTGCCAGACGACGTCCTCCGGCTTTTGTTTCCCTTCTTCACCAAGGTCCTTCCCCATGACGCCGTTCGCGGTGCCAAGGAGATGCTTCAAGAAATACTCGTGCCCTTTTCCAGAGGACCCCAACAGGTTCGAGCGCCAGACGAAGAGATTGCGCGGCCAGTTCTTCGGATTGTCCGGGTCGTGACAGGACAGTTTCAGCTCGCCCGATTTCAACGCGTCCGCGACGTAGTCCTTCGGCTCTTGGCCGGCGGCCTTCGCCTTGGCGGCGACAGTAAGCGGGTTGTCTTCGAGCTGAGGCGCGGATGGGAGCCAGCCCATGCGTTCGGCACGGACGTTGTAGTCAATCAGCGCGCCGTCCCACGGGCCGGCCGGCGCCGTCGGCGACAGGATCTCCTTCACGTCGAGTGTCTCGTAGCGCCACTGATCGCTGTGGGCGTACCAGAACGAGGTCGAGTTCTGCTGGCG
>JBLYYU010000531.1:0-6575 GCA_048550275.1 Polyangiales bacterium | reverse complement strand
GACGCTGACCCTCAATCGCTCGCACCCGGTTCACGGGGCGCAGCCGCTTCAGCCGCGGATCTTCCTGGGCTTCGACCAGCGCATCGACGTCGACGCCATGCTCGAACACATCGTGCTCGAAGCCAACGGCAAAGAGCATGCGGTCGAGCTCTCCCCCGCCGCCGACATCGAATCGGACAAAGCCGTTCAGGCCCTCGTCGACCAGGCCACGCGCGACGGGCAGCCCGACCGCCACCTCGTGGTGCAACCCGTCGAGCCGCTCCCCTACGACGCCACGGTCTCGGTCGTCATCCGCAAGGGCGCCCCCTCCGCCGAAGGCCCACGCGTCACCAAGAAGTCGCAGAGCTTCTCCTTTCACACCCACGGCCCACTTCGACTCGTCGAATCCCAGTGCGGCTGGGGCAACGAGTGCAGGCCGGGGATGCCCTGGCACCTGCGCTTCAGCAACGAGCTCGATGCCGATGCCTTCGACGAAAGCACCATCCGCATTTCACCGGAGCTCAAACGAACGCGCGCCGACGTGCACGGCAACACCGTCGTCATCGCTAGTCAGAGCAAGGGCCGCACCACATACGAGGTCACGGTCCCTTCGACGCTTCGCGATCGCTTCGGCCAGACTCTCGGCGAAGAAGAGACGGCAACGTTCCGGGTAGGCTCGGCGCACCCGCAGCTCTGGGGCAGCCAGGGCATGGTCGTTCTCGATCCGGCCGCCAAGAAGCCCACACTCAGCGTCTCGTCGATCAACGAACCGAAGCTCCGCGTCCAGATCTACCGAGTCACGCCAAAGCAATACAGCGCCTTCCACACGTTCATGGCCGATCGCCGCGGGCGCACCACACCGACGCCTCCCGGCACCAAGGTCTTCGACGACGTAGTCCGCCCCGAGCAACGCCCCGACGAGCTCGTCGAAACGGCGATCGATCTATCGAAAGCCTTCGGCGACAACGGCCTCGGCCATGCGGTGGTCGTCGTCGAAGGCACCAAGCGCGACCCCCGTCGCGAACCTCCACGATTCAGCGCCTGGGTCCAGTCGACCCGCATCGGCCTCGACGCCTTCCACGACTACGAAGACTTCGTCATCTGGGCCAACGACCTCGGCACCGGAGCGCCGCTGAAAGGCGTGCGCATCTCGGTGGCGCCCTCGTCGCTGACCACGACGACCGGTAGCGACGGCGTCGCCAGCACCAAGCTGCCCGAAAGCCCTCGGAAGCGTACGCAGTGGTTGGTCGCGCAGCGCGGCGACGACGTCGCGATCCTTCCCGAGCACGGCGGCTACTGGTCGAACTGGACGCAATGGCATCCGCAGCCGCGCGGCGATTCGTTCCGTTGGTTCGTCTTCACCGACCGCGGAATGTACCGACCGCGCGAGGAAGTTCACTTCAAGGGTTGGATTCGGCGCGTCGGCATGGGAAAGGGCGGTGATGTCGCCGCGCTCGACGGCGCCATCCGCAAGGTCCGGTACACGGTCGTGGGGCCGCGCGGCAACGAGCTTTCGAAGGGCAGCGCCGAAGTCAACGCACTCGGTGGTTTCGACGCACAGTTCAAGCTTCCGGACACGCCCAACCTCGGCTGGGCGACGATTCGCCTCGAGTCCGCAACCGGCGGAGCGCACGGAGCTCACCATCAGACCTTCCAAATCCAAGAGTTCAGGCGGCCCGAGTTCGAAGTCTCGACCAAGACGACGCCAGGGCCGTACATCGTCGGCGGCCACGCCGAGGTCACAGCACGCGCCGCGTACTACGCCGGTGGCCCGCTCGCGAACGCCGACGTCCGCTGGAACGTGACCGCAACCCGCACGACGTTTACGCCACCCGGTCGTGACGAGTTCGTATTCGGAAAATGGCGCCCCTGGTGGCGCGGCCACTGGTTCCCGCCCGAGCCGCAAGAGATCGCTCGCGAAACCTTTGAAGCCATGACCGACGCGGCCGGGCAGCACACCCTTCGCGTGGATTTCGACTCGGTGACGCCGCCCGAACCGGTGAGCGTCGTCGCGCAGTCCTCGGTCACCGACGTCAACCGCCAGACCTGGGCATCGAGCGCCACCATGCTCGTGCATCCGTCCGATCTCTACATCGGCGTCAAGCAAGATCGCTACTTCGTCGAGAGCGGCAAACCGATCGAAGTGGCCGCCATCGTGGTCGACCAGGAGGGCAACGCGATCGCCGGTCGGGACGCGACGATCGAAGCGGTTCGGCTCGACTGGCGCTACAGAAATGGCGAATACGAGGAAGTTGAAGCCGACCGGCAGCAGTGCGCCCGAACCTCGGGCAAAGAGCCGTTCGAGTGTGAGCTCGAGACACCGGAAGGCGGCACCTACCGCGTGACGGCGCGCGTCGTCGATGACGAGGGGCGCGCAAACGAGACGCAGGTCACCGTCTGGGTCTCCGGTGGCAAACAGCCCGTCGCCCGCAACGTCGAACAAGAGCGCATCACGCTCATCCCCAGCAAGAAGGAATACGCGCCGGGCGATGTCGCCGAGGTTCTCCTGCAGGCGCCGTTCTATCCCGCCGAAGGTCTGGTGACGCTTCGTCGTTCGGGTATCGTCAAGACGGAGCGCATCCGAGTCGACGGCCCGACGAAGACTCTTCGCGTGCCGATCGTCGATGGCCACACCACGAACGTGTTCCTACACGTCGATTTGGTCGGCTCGGCAGAACGCCTCGACGATGAAGGCAACGCCGACCCGAGCCTGCCAAAGCGCGTCGCGTACGCCGAAGGCGAGCTCGATCTCAAGGTGCCGCCCAAACATCGAACGCTGAGCGTGGACGTGAAGCCGGTCGAATCGCGCTTGGCCCCGGGGGAGGGCACGAAGCTTCGAGTTCGGGTCGCCGACGCAAAGGGCAAGCCGGTCGCCGACTCCGAGCTGGCCGTCATCGTCGTCGACGAGTCGGTCCTCGCTCTGAGCGACTACCAAACACCGAATCCAATCGCGGCCATGTACCACGAGCGCTCCGCCGACGTGACCGAGCACCACAACCGCGCCTTCGTCAAGCTCGCCAAGCCGGACCGCGATCAGTTCGCCCAAGCCGACCTCGAGGAGGGCCGCGTGGGCGGGGCGCGGGGCATGGCTGCCGACATGGCGATGGAAGCGGTGCCTGCTTCTGCATCGATGCCGGAGAAGTCGCGTTCAGTTCGCCGCAAGCGCGGCGACGATGGCGGAGCGGCAGCTGGCCCGACCATCGACGTCCGCACCAATTTCAACGCGCTCGCCGTCTTTGCGCCGGCTGTCCGCACCGGCAAGGACGGCAGCGCCACCGTCGAGGTGAAGCTTCCAGACAACCTCACTCGGTACCGCGTCATGGTCGCGGCCGTCGACCACGGTCGGCAGTTCGGCCACGGCGAGTCGTCGATCACCGCGCGCCTTCCACTGATGGTCCGCCCGGCAGCGCCACGCTTCCTCAACTTCGGCGACAAGTTCGAGCTCCCGATCGTGGTGCAGAACCAAACCGACCGCGCGATGAACGTCCAGGTTGCCGTCCGGGCAACCAACATGGCGCTCACCGACGGGGCAGGGCGGGCGGTTCGAGTTCCCCCGAACGACCGCGTCGAGATTCGCATTCCTTCGGCGGCGGAGTCCCCGGGTACCGCGCGCTTCCAAGCGGTCGCCGCCTCCGGTCGCTACGCCGACTCGTCCCAACATGCGCTCCCCGTTTGGACCCCCGCCACGACCGAAGCGTTCGCGACCTACGGGCAGCTCGATCGCGGCGTCGTCAAACACCAGGTCAAGCTTCCAAGCGACGTCGTCGAAGAGTTTGGCAGCCTCGATCTGTCCACATCGTCGACGCAGCTCCAAGCGCTCACCGACGCCTACATCTACCTGGTCGAGTATCCCTTCGCTTGCACGGAACAGATCGCGTCCCGGACACTCGGCATCGTCGCGCTCTGGGATGTGCTCGCCGCCTTCGAGGCAAAAGGCTTGCCCAAGCCAGCCGAAATCGAGAAGCAACTTTCGGAGGACATCGAAGCGCTGGTCATGCGCCAAAACGGCCAGGGCGGCTTCGGTCTCTGGCGGCGCAACGACACGCGTTGGCCGTACATCAGCGTGCACGCCACGCACGCCCTCGTGCGCGCAAAGGCACGCGGCCTCGAAGTGCCGGCCGCAGCCCTCGAGCGCGCGCTCGACTACCTGCAGAACGTCGAGCGCTTCATTCCGCAGGTCTATTCGAAGCGCGCTCGCTGGGCGATCCGCGCCTACGCCCTCTACGTCCGCGCGCTCTCGGGCGACATCGATCTGGCCAAGGCGCAGAAGCTCCGTCGTGAGGCCGGCAAGGAGCTCTCGCACGAGGCCAAGGGCTGGTTGCTCTCGGTCTTCGCAAGCGACGCGGCCGGCAAGAAAGAAGCCGCCGCGCTCTACCGCGAGCTCGCCAACACCAGCTCCGAAACGGCGGCCACGGCCACGTTCGCAAGCTCCTACAGTGACGGCGCCCACGTGATCTTCCACTCGAGTCGCCGCGACGACGCGATCATCCTCGACGCGCTCATTCGCCACGACCCGAAGTCGGACCTGATCACGAAGCTCGTGCGCGGCCTCTTGGGGCACCGCGCGCGCGGCCGATGGCGCAACACCCAAGAAAACGTGTTCGTGCTCCTCGCACTCGACCACTACTTCAAGAAGTTCGAAAACGTCACACCCGATTTCGTGGCCCGCATCTGGCTCGGCAAGAATCTCGCCTCGGAGCAGCGCTTCCGAGGCCGCGAAACGAAGCGCCACTTGGTCCAGGTGCCGCTCCGCCACGTTCCACGCGAGAACACCGACTTGACGATCGCCAAGACAGGCCAAGGCCGGCTCTACTACCGCCTCGGCATGACCTACGCGCCGAAGAGCCTCGATCTCGAGCCCAGCGACCATGGCTTCGCGGTCGAACGCGTGTACGAGGCCGTCGACGATCCCGAAGACGTCAAACGAATGCCCGACGGCACCTGGCAGATTCGCCCGGGCGCCGTCGTGCGCGTACGCCTCACCATGGTCGCCGAAGCGAGGCGCTATCACGTCGCCCTCGTCGACCCGCTTCCTGCGGGCCTCGAAGCACTCAACCCGGCCCTCGCGGTGACCGGTGATCTACCCGACGACCCCAGCGCCAAACCGCCGTCAGCGCGAGGACGCTGGTGGTGGTGGAATCGCACCTGGTACGAGCACCAAAACATGCGCGACGAACGCACCGAAGCCTTCACTTCGTTCCTCTGGGCCGGCGTCCACGAATACGTCTACTACGCCCGCGCCACCACGCCGGGCGAGTTCGTCGTCCCCCCCGCCAAGGCCGAAGAAATGTACTTCCCAGAGACCTTCGGCCGCTCGGCCTCCGACAAAGTCACCGTCGGATTCGACTCCCAGTAACGGACGGGCTCGTACCTAGGCCACAGCCGACGTATCGGTCCGCCGCCGCACCAAGCCGAGCGTCCCTTCGAGGTACTGCTCCCGAGTCGCCGAGCGCTGAAGCTTCCCGCTCGTCGTCTTCGGCAACGAGCCCGCCTCGATCAGCACGACCTCGCTCACGGTGAGCCCAACCTCGCGCTGCACCGCGCGGACGATCTCCGATTCGATGCTGTCGGGGTCGCCGTGGCGGTACTCCGCAGCCACGACGATTCGCTCCGTAGGGTTGTCCACAATCGCGAACGCAGCGACGTTGCCCATGCGCACCCCGTCGACCCGCCCCGCCGCAACTTCGATGGGCGTCGGGTCGTAGTTACGGCCGCGAACGATGATCGTGTCCTTCGCGCGGCCCGTCACGTAGAGCTCGCCATCGGACAAGTAGCCGAGGTCTCCGGTCTTGACGCCTCCGTCGACGAAGACGCGCTTCGTGGCCTCTTCGTTATCCCAGTACCCGTCGGTAACGCTCGGACCCTCGACGAACACCTCGCCGATCTCACCTTCCTGAAGGGGCTCGCCGTCTGCATCGAGGATGGAGACACTATGCCGGGGCAAGGGACGTCCGCACGACACCACGGGCACCTGGCGCCGGATGCGACGGACCCCTGAACCGCGGTCGTCGGTGGCTTCCCCGTCGTCGTTCGGTCCGGTCGCAAGCTCGAGCTGGTCCACCTTGAGCGCCTCTTCCATGCCCGCGAAAGTCACAGCCAACGTGGTTTCCGCCATGCCGTAGCAAGCGAGAAACGCGCTCGGCTTCAAACCCGTATCGCCGAACCGCTCGAAAAACCTCTGAATCGCATCGGGCTGAATCGGCTCTGCGCCGCAGCCCAGTACACGAACCGCCGAGAGATCCAGCCCCTCGGTCGACGCCGTGCGCCGCGCCGTCAAGGCGTACCCGAAGTTCGGCGCAAACGAGATCGTGCCCCGGTCTTCCGACATCGTCCTGACCCAAACCTCCGGTCGCTTCAAGAAATCGAGCGTCGAGAGGAACGTGACGGGCGTCTGTGTGACCAGCGGCGACATCACGAAGCCGATCAGGCCCATGTCGTGGTAGAGCGGCTGTGAGGCTTAACTCAGAGATCGTTGTTGCTGTTAAAAGCTCCTGGTGTGATTCGGGAGTTGATTATCATGTATCAAAGAACCTTTCCAGGCTCGGTTTTTACCTTTTGTATGAAGACCCACCTGAAATAGATGCCGATTTACAGAT
>JBLYYU010000530.1:0-6011 GCA_048550275.1 Polyangiales bacterium | reverse complement strand
GTGAGACGCCCTTGGCGTTCACGAAGCTGCCGTCGATCTCAAAGATGTCTGCCACCGGGATGGCGACCGAAGCGACCGCCGGCAGCGGCCCGACGTGACTGCTGAGCGAGACCACGCCGTCCAGCGCCACGAGCGGCGCGAGCCCCTCGAGTTTTTCAGCGCTGGCCCAACCAAGCGCGAGGACGCCTTCGATCTCGCCGGTCTGAACGTCGTCTACTAGATCGGAGAGGGTCTTGAGCGCCGTTCCGCCGGCGGCCTGGATTGCACCGGCACGGTTCGGGTTCTGATCGTCGCTACGAAGAATATCGTCGCCTTCCCATGCTTCGAGAGCGGCAAGGTAGAGCCGGTCGCTGCCGAGAGCCGCGGCGAGCTTCGCGAGGGCGAGGTTGTCCTCGGTGCTGCTCTGCGCGTTGAGGACAACTGCAAGCTTGGCGCCGCCCACACCCCGGAGGCTCTCCGCTGCGCGATCGAGCGCTTCGTCCTCGCCCACGGGCATCCGCTCTTCCCCGCGACCCGTGGTCGGCATCATGAGCCGATCGGTGTCGTGGCGGGTGTAGGTCATCATGCCGTCGTCGCACATCCAGAACTGGTTGACGGCTTCGTTGTCGCGCGGGCGCAGCCTGTAGACCTTGCCGTTGCGTGGGTCGTAGTCGGCGTGGCTGTTGCAACCAGTGGCGCAGCCGGTGCAAACGCTGGGCGCCGACTTGAGGAACCAAACTCTGGCCTTGAAGCGGAAGTCCTGGCTGGTCAGAGCACCGACCGGGCAGACGTGCTCGGTCATCAAGGTGTACTTGTGGTCGAGCTCCCGGCCGGGCGAGAGAACGATTTCGTTTCGATTGCCGCGCTCACGCATGTCGAGGACGTGGTCCTTGGCGACCTCGTCGCAGACGCGGATGCAGCGCGTGCACATGATGCAGCGCTCGGCGTCGTAGACGATGGTCGGCCCGAATCGGACGCCCTTCGGCTTGTGAACCGGCTCGGTGAGCTTGCGCTTCGCCGTACCCTGATGCTCGTAGTAGTAGTCTTGGAGCTTGCACTCGCCGGCCTGATCGCAGATCGGGCAGTCGACGGGGTGGTTCAGGAGCAGGAACTCCTGCACAGCCGACTGGGCGTTCTTGACCTCTTCGTTGGTCGAGGAGACGACCATGTCTTCTGCCGCGCCGAGCTGACAGGCAGGCTGCAGCTTTGGCTTCGTCGCGGGGACGTATTCGCCCTTGGCCTCGTCGAAGGCGAGTTGAGGCATCGCCATTTGGCGGCCGCTCTCGACGTGCACGAGGCACATCCGGCAATTGGCGGCGATCGACAGGCCCGGATGCCAGCAGTAGTGCGGGATTTCGATCCCCTCGCGCCAAGCGGCCTCCATGACGGTTTCGCCAGGCTCGAAAGTGATTTCTTTTCCGTCTAACGTGAACTTAGGCATCGCTTACCTGTCGCACTCGCCGCCAATCATGTTGACTGAGCCAAAGGTGGGGATGATGTCGGCGATCATGCCGCCGAGAAGCATTTCTCGGGCTGCCGCGAGGTTGTACCAGCACGGAGGCCGGACGCGGACTCGGTACGGTGTGCCACTGCCGTCGGACACGATGTGGAAGCCGAGCTCTCCGTTGCCGCCCTCGGTGAAGCTGTAGACCTCGCCCTTGGGTGTGCGGAGCCCTTCCATGACCAACTTGAAGTGAGCGATGGTCGCCTCGATGGTCGTGTAGACGTCGGCCTTTTCGGGGTAGATGATACGAGGGTCGTCGACGTTGATGGGTCCGTCGTCAGGCATCTGCTCGATCGCCTGTTCGATGATCCGAACGGACTGCCGAATCTCTTCGAGGCGAACCATGAAGCGGTCCCAGTTGTCTCCGTCCTCGCCAACCGGCACGTCGAAGTCGAAGCGGTCGTAGACCATGTAGGGATTGTCCTTTCGGACGTCGTATTCGATCCCGGTCGAGCGAGCGACGGGGCCGGTGACACCGTAGGAGAGCGCTTGCTCCTTGGTCAAGATGCCCACGCCTTGCATTCGGTCGAGGAAGATCCGGTTGCGGAGCAACATGATCTCCGTCTCCTTCACGACCTTGTGCAGCTCCGGAATCAATCGAAGCACATCGTCTTTGAAAGTCACAGTCGGCGGAGCCGCCATGCCGCCGATACGCCCGAAGCTGTGGGTCATTCGCGCGCCGGTCTCGCGCTCGAGAATGTCCCAAACCCAGTCTCGAACCTTGAGCAACCAGAGGAACGGCGTGAAGGCCCCTAGCTCCATCGCCGAGGCGCCGTTGCAGGTGAAGTGATCGGCGACGCGCGAGAGCTCACCGAGGATGACGCGGTAGTACTGACAGCGCTCCGGCACCTCGATGCCGAGGAGCTTCTCGACCGCTAGCGACCAGCCGACATTGTTGAGCATCGGCGAGACGTAGTTGAGCCGGTCGGCGTATGGAAAAACCTGCGCCCAGGTGCCGCGCTCACATGACTTCTCGAAGCCGCGATGCAGGTAGCCTGGCTGCACGTCGAGGTTGACGAGGTTTTCGCCATCGAGGTCGACGACCATTCGAATGGTGCCGTGCATCGCGGGGTGCGAGGGGCCCATGTTCAGGCGCATCGGATCGGCGGAAAGCTCGAGCGCCGTCTCTTCGTTCAACAGCTCGTCAGCGGGTTCCATTAATCCCCCGAACCTTCCTCTGCGCCACCTTCGGACGTCGAAGCGCTAGCCGCTTCTGCGGCCAGGCGGGCCTCGATGCGAGCCTGAATCTGCTCTGCCGCTTCGGAGTCACTCAGCGTGCGACGCTGCCCCTGCTGAACGGCAATCGACGGGGAGACCTGCGCGTCACGTCCGGCCAGGCGCGACTCCCAGTCGATGCGCGCGAAGGGCTGGCCCTCTTCGATGCCGAAAGGCGGAAGCTTATCGATCTCGCCGACCTCGCGATACGGCACCAGCGGCTGTGCCTTGTCGATGGGGTAGTCCTTGCGAAGCGGGTGCCCGACGAACTCTTCGTAGAGGAGGATTCGCCGCATGTCCGGGTGCCCCTCGAACTTGATCCCGAACATGTCCCAGACCTCGCGCTCGGCCCAGTTCGCCCCGGCCCAGATACCGCTGAGCGTGCCGGGTTCCTCGCCGTCTTTGACTCGGGTTCGAATCCGAATGCGAGCGCTGTTCGCCGAAGAGCGCATGGTGAGGGTCACGTCGAAGCGAGCCGACTCCCGCTCCGGATAGTCGATCGCGGTGAGGTCGATGAAGTGGTCCATCCGAACTTCGGGGTCATCCTTGATGAACTGCGCCACGGCGACCCAATCAGAGACGGCAACCTGGACTTCGTGATCGCCGAACGCATCGCTGGTACCGAGGATTCGCTCCCCGAACTCCGCGCTCAGCCGGTCGACAACCGCTTGGCTCACGACTTGCCCTCCCGCGATCGGCCAGGGGCGTTCTCGGACACATGCCTCGGAGGAACAACGATCGGTTTGCGGTCGTTGGCTTGGATCTTGTCTTGAAGGAGCATCAGGGCGTCGAGCACCGCTTCGGGGCGCGGCGGACAGCCGGGGATGTAGACGTCGACCGGAATGACCTTGTCGACGCCCGGAATGGTCGTGTAGTTGTCGTAGAAGCCGCCGCAGGATGCGCAGGTTCCAAAGGCGATGACCCATTTCGGGTCTGCCATTTGCTCCCAGATGCGACGCACCGCCGGGCCTTGGCGCTGACTGATCGTGCCGACCACCCAGAGAACGTCCGATTGGCGTGGGCTGAATCGTGGAGCCTCGGCGCCGAAGCGAGCGATGTCGTAGCGAGGAGCGGCCGTGGCCATGAACTCCATCCCGCAACACGCGGTGACGAACGGATACTGGAAGAGCGACCACTTGCGCGCCCACTGAAGCAGGTCGCTCAGGCGCGTGGTGACCGCGACTTCGCCGCCACCGTCGATGACCTTCAGTTCTCCCATTCGAGCGCTCCCTTTCTCCAGGCGTAGACGAGCGTCACGCCGAGGACGACCAAGAACAGGACCATCTCGATGAAGCCGAGCCAGCCGAGCTTGGTGAACAGGCTGGCCCAGGGATAGAGAAACACCGCCTCGATGTCGAAGACGACGAAGAGAATCGCGGTCAGGTAGAACTTGATGCTGAGCCGGATGTGGCTCGCGCCCGTCGTTTCCGAACCGGACTCGTACGGGATGGCCTTCTCGGCCGTCATGTTCTTGGGCCCGAGGGCCGTAGTGAGGGCGAAAACGCCGACAGCGACGAGCAAGGCGACGCCGAGCATCAGGAAGACTGGCAAATAGGCCGAGAACATAGAGGGGCGGACTCCGTGACGGGGCTGATTGCGCCAGTCGCAGATTGCTTAGTATCACCCCCATGGGGTGTCAATGAAGGTCGCCGTGTCGCGTTGCTAAGCGCGACGGCGGCGGATCGTCATTGCGAGGAGGAGCAGCGCCAAGGACGGCCACAATGGTTCACCGACGTCCCCCGGAGGCTTGATTTCGCAGCCCGAACTGGACCTCGGAGAGGCCCCTGGGGCCGGGCTAGGCGGCTCAGGCGGTTCGCTTGGCGGCGGATTTGGCTCGGGATCGGGCTCCGATTTGGGCTGCCGGAGCCGAAGTGCCGGATCGCCGAGAAGCATGTACACCCGATGAAGCTCCGTCGGGACGCCCGCCGCTGCTCGATGCCCGCGGAGAATGGCCTCCCCGAGGGTCTCCGCATCCGACGCAAGCGTCGCCTCCGTCAGGGCGGTGCGAAGAGCGTCCGTATCGACGTGATTCGACCAGCCAGTCGCGCTGAACACGCCGGCGGTGCTGCCGCTTGCCAGGAGCGCCTCGCCGATAGAAACGAAACCCGGGATATCGAAGCGAAGCAAGTTGCAGCTCCAAGCGAGAACGACCGGTCGGCTCCGGAGTTCGACGAGAGCCGGGACGTCATCCGAGGTGAGCCAGCCCTCGTCTCCCATTCGGTCGAGCCCTCCATGACCTACGTAGTTGAGCCAGCTCAGCGATTCGCCCCAAATCGAGAAGAGACGCGCGCGCGCTTCTTCCAGGCCGTCGCTGTTCAGGTCGATTTCGCGCAGACGCTCCGCCGAGGTCCAGGTCGAGAGAATCCGCGCGGCATCAGCGAACTCTCGGTGCTCCGAATTGTCCGCCGCGAAGAGTGTGCCCATGGCTTCGTGGTCCGCTTCGAATGCTTCGATCGCGGAAAGGATCCGGCGGAGCTCCTCGCCGCTGCTGATCGGCAAGCGCCCGATCGCGATGTCCGGGACGGCATCGTAGCCGACGACGTCCGCCAGGAGCGAGTCCGAGGGGAACAGGCCGCCCTCCGTCATGGCAAGGGCTGGAGGAACCCAGTTGCCCCCGAGGCCTTGAAGGTCGCGGTAGTCCAAGCTGCCCTTGCCGACCAAGGTTACGAAGCGGGGTCCGGTCTCCCAGTTCCGGTGAGCAAAGCGGAGAAAGTCGCGGATCGCGATTGGGTCGGGCTCGCCATCGGCGAACTCCCAATACACGTCTTCGATGTCGGCGAGTAAGACCCGGTACCCGTCGGCTTCGCGATATTCCGCGAGCGTCTCCGCAGCGGTGAGCAAATGGGAGGCGGCGATGATCAGGTAGTCCGCGCTCTGTTCCGTCGAACGTAGATCGCTCGCGAACCGCGGGCGGATTTCGCTTGGAGCATGAATGCTCTCCGGGCTCACCGCGACAAAGCGCAGTGCGGTGTCGTCGGCCGCGAAGCTGAGCTCGCCGGATTCGCTTGGAGTCGTTGGGCCGTAGTATCTAGCCGCGCTCGGGTTGCTCGAGTCGTAAAGATAGACGATTTCGGAGCTCAAACCCGATACCGACTGGGCACCATCGTCGGCGCGGCCGAACTCGAACGCCGGCCCGTCCGCTAAGGCGAAGCGGACGTAGTCCACCTCTACGGCGTCGACGAACAGAGACGGAGGTGCCTCTCCGGCGACATGCTGCTGCACGATGAGCTCGTTTTCGAGCTCCGCGGCCAGCCCCTGCATCGGCACGGTGATCGTGTGGCGCGTACGCCCGAACAGATCGAATACACCGAGG
>JBLYYU010000529.1:0-3468 GCA_048550275.1 Polyangiales bacterium | reverse complement strand
GTCGATCAAAGCCATCACGATGCCGGTGAACATGTACTGCATCCCGATGATCTTGTGATCGGTCGAGAAGATGTACTTGCTCAGGAAACTCTGTTCGTGGTGCGCGTCGTGCGCGTGTGTGTCTACTGTGCCTGCTTCAGCCATGACTATTCCATTCAGCGGGAAGCAAGCTTGCCCGTGCTGCCCTGCGACATCCAAGCCGCATGTTCTTCAGGGGTTTCGACGATGATGCGCGCGCCCATGATGCCGTGCCCGATCCCGCACATCTCAGCGCACTGTATATCGTACTCGCCGGCCTTGGTGGGCTTGAACCAGCCCTTCATGACGCGGCCCGGGATCGCGTCCTGCTTCAGGCGGAACACGGGGACCGAAAAATCGTGGAGGACGTCCTTCGAGAGAAGCTCGTAGTGGTAAGTGGTGCCCTCTTGAACGTGCAGCTCGTTGAAGGTGTTGATGTCGTCGTCCGTATCGAGCTCGTTGTCCGGCCCGGGGTGAACGAAGTTCCACGCCCATTGCTGCGAGATGATGCGAACCGTGCTGTCCGGCTCGGGAAGCCGCTGCTTGATGTTGTACCAAACCATTATGGCCATGAAGACGATGACCAGGTCGCAGACGATGATCGCCGCGTGAGGAATGGTGATCCAGCGTTTGAGGTTCTTCTCTTCGCCCGTCACGTAGTCAGCTCTCTGCCCGTCTTTCTCGCGAAAACGGAAGATCAGGAAGAAGAACGCAGCGTACGCGAGGAGGGCCCAGAAGCCGACCAGCACCGTGATGAGCGCGATCAACGAATCGATGTCGCTGGCGTACGATGAGCCGACGGGCACAGCGCGGCCGATCAGGTAGTCGCCAAGCGGCGCGAAGACACCTTTTATGAAGTCGTAAATTCCTTGAAGCATTCGACCCTCTACACGCTCAGTTCAGAATGAAAGCGAAAACGACGCCGATGTAGATCGCCGCGCCAACCATGGTCCATTTCCACCAAAAATGCGCCTCGCTATCGGGATCCCGTGTCTTACCAGCCATGTGTCAAACCCTCGCAACCTATTCGGATAGGGTGCCAATGTACGCGATGACGTCTTTCATCGCCTGTTCAGTTGGAAGCGTCATCGAGAAGGGGCGCATCTTGGCCCCTGTGATGTCGTCGGCGTGAGTGCCTCGCACCCCGGCCTTGAAATTCTGGAGCTGGGTGAGAAGGTACCAGTCGCTCGCGCCGGCAAGAGGCGGCCCGAACTCGTCGAGGTTCCCGCGAGCGTCCGCACCATGGCATTGCACGCAGGTCGCGAAGTAGATTTTGCCGGTCTTCACGTTGCCGCCTTCGAGGGTCGGCGCCGGGCTGATCGGGGGCAAGCTCGCTACGTACGAGGCGATGATGTCGACCTTCTCGTCGGTGTTCATCGCCAGCGCCATCGGCTGCATCCGTTTGCCCGCCATGTCGTCGGCGTGCCAGCCACGCTGACTCTTCTTGAACTTGCGAAGCTGTGCTTTGACGTACCAGCGGTCGAGGCCTGCAATCGCAGGGGCCCCGAGGTCCTGGTTCCCCTCACCGTTCTCGCCGTGGCACTGCGTACAACCGTCGTAGAGGTCCACCGCGTACTTCAGGCTACCCTTGTCCGAGCCTGGATCTTGGCAGGCGGTCAGCAAGACCGACAGCGCCAGGACTAGGCTCATCATCGTTCCGGTGCGTACCTGGGTCATCATCCTCCCTCCCCTAGCGACTTGAGGTAAGCCACGAGCGCTTCCAATTCCTGCTCGGGGAAGTTGTACGGAGGCATGGTCTTGCCGTAGCCCTGAACGACCTGGTCCCAGGAGTTGGTGATCGAGTTGCTGAGGTAGGTCTCGTCGGCCACCACGGTCTCGCCGCTGACGAGAGCTCGGTCTGTGCCGAAAATGCCCTTCCAGTTCGGGCAAGGCTGTTGCTTCTCTCCGTCGACGGAGTGACATGCCATGCACCCCTTGCTGTTGCTGAGCTTCTGTCCCCAACAGGCCATCGGGTCTCCGGCGCCTACGCAATCGGGCGGCATCGTAACCTCGCCGGGCTCGATCGGACCTGCACCCTTGAACGACCAGCCATTGAGCGCTGACTCGTCCTCGGAGGGTTCCGGCGCGAGAGCAGCGAACTGATCACGCCCTTTTGAGCCGTACTCGGCCATGGCCTGTGCGAGCGGCAGCGCTCCGTTCTCGAGCGCCTCCAGCTGCTGCTTGGTGACGATGTCGTACTCGTCGTCGGCATCGGGCGCCCTCGCCGAATCGGTTTGCCCGCATCCCAGGGCGAGAGCCATTAGCGCCGCGAGCGCGACTAGGAGGCCGAGGGGTGCGAATCGTGTTTTCTGCTTCGTACTCATCCGTGCACGCTCAGTGTGTTTGGTGGTGGTGAAGGCTCCGCTGAAGCCGTGGATCGCCAACCGGCAACAGGGGAACGCGCCCGAGCTGCCAAAAGACATAAGTGAAGAATAGGCCGCCAGTGAAGAAGAGCGCCCCGAGGTCGGCGAGGTGGACGTGGAAGGCGCCGGCTTGCGGCAATACGAACCAGTAGATGTCGACGATGTGCATGAGAATGACCCAGAAGCACATGACCTGAAGCCAGCGAAGAGCCCGTTTCTGAACGCGCGAAATGAGCAGCACGAAAGGCGCGACGAAGTGTCCAAAGATCAGCAGGTACGTAACGAACTTCCATCCGCCGTCCCAGCGCTTCATGAACCAAGTCGCCTCTTCCGGAATGCCGGCGTACCAAATCAGCATCCACTGGGAGAACTGGACGTAACTCCAGAAGCAGATGAATCCGAACATCAGCTTGCCGAGGTCGTGGAAGTGCTCCGGGTTGATGGCATCACCCACGAGGCCCCGCTTGTAGAAACTCAGGCCGATGAGGATCGTCAGCGCGAGAATCGTCACCGCCGAGCCGGCGAAGATGATCACCCCGAAGATGGTGGAGAACCAAGCGGCTTCGAGCGACATGAGCCAGTCGAAAGCGGCAAAAGTCAACGAGCCGGCGAAGAGGATGAGCGAAATCGGAGCCAAGCTCTGCATCCGCAGGGTGAGCTTGGGATCGCGGCTTTCGTCCTGCCGCCGGGACCATCCGAAATAAGCCAGCGCGAGGATGCACCAGACGAGTACGTAGCCGACGCCGCGAACGGCCCAGCCTTTGGTGTTGAGGTAGCCCGACTTCTTTTCGAGGATTTCGTGATGGAGCGCGGTCTCCTGCGGAGTGTGCGAGTGACCCTCTTCGTGGGCTGCCGCATCACCATGGTCGGCGTGGCTGTCCTCGTCGCCGTGCCCCTGCGCGTGAGCAACGCTCGCTCCGATTTCGAGCCCGCCGTGCTCGTCGTGTTCCGAATCCGAATCGGAATCGCCGTGACCGTCGCCGTGTTCGTCACCGTGAGCGGACACACTCTGCCATTCGTCGTAGATGTTGAACTTGCCGAGAACTACGCCAGCGATGAACAGAATCGCCAAAACGGCGACGACGGG
>JBLYYU010000528.1:0-6916 GCA_048550275.1 Polyangiales bacterium | reverse complement strand
TTGTTCGACGCGACCTGGGCCGAGGCCCGCGATGTCGGTTCCGCGGAGGTCGTGGCAGAGCTCTGCGCGGAGGTTGGGGTTCACGATGCGCTGAATCGAATCGGGGAGCCGGCGGTGAAGCGCGCGCTCAGAGAATCGACCGACCGCGCGATCGGTGATGGCGTGTTCGGCGTGCCCGCGATGATCGTCGACGGCGAGCTGTTCTGGGGCACCGATAGCCTCCCACACCTGGAACGCTTCCTAGCGGGCGAGGATCCGGTACGCGCTGAAGACGTCGAGGGCTGGCTGTCGGTGCCCGCCTCGGCACAGCGCTAGCTAGTCGCTATTGGCTCTGCCAGGCGACCATCCCGCCCCGCATCGAGGCGATGCGCTTGAAGCCTAGCTTCTCGAGCTCGAGCGCGACTCGGCCCGAGCGACGGCCGGAGCGGCAAATGGTGATCACCGGGATCTCCTTGTCCCAGGCCTTCGAGGCTTCATCGACCGTCCCCATGGGAACTACTTCGACGCCCTCGATGATGCCGTCGGACGCGGCTTCGTCTTTTTCCCGTACGTCCACCATTCGGACCGCGCCCTTGTTTTTCGCAACCCAGGCTAGGGAGACCTCGGGGATGCCGTCGGGGCTTCGCTCGATCGCTGCCCAGCCGCGCTCCGGGAGCGGGTCGCCCGACATCGACTTCGGCGGAACGATCCCGCAGTGAAGATTGGCGGGCACGGCCACGTCGAGCTTCTTCGGCGTCGGAAGGTTGAGGTGTTCCATAATCTCGACGAACTGCTCTTGTGTCCTGCCGTCGCCGACCCGTGGGTTCAGCCGTTTCTCCTCCCCGACGGTCGTGAACGTCATCCCGCGGTAGTCGTGCCCGGGCCAGACGATGGTGTCGTCAGGCAGGGTGAAGATCTTGTCGTGGATCGAGCGGTAGAGCGTTTCTGCGCTGCCTTGCTGAAAATCGGTTCGCCCGGTGCCGCGGATGAAGAGGGCATCGCCCGTGAATGCGTGTCGGTGGTCGCTGGTTACGAACGTGACGCATCCGTTGGTGTGACCGGGGGTGGTCCGGACCTCGAGCTCCAGCGAGCCAAACTTCAAGCGGTCGCCGTCCCGAACGGTGACGTCGGCGCCTTCCGCGCCCGCCGCCGCGCCGATGACCGCTTGGCTCCCGAGGCGCTTCCGAAGAAGACCGCAGCCCGTGATGTGATCGGCATGTGCGTGCGTGTCGAGAGTATAGACTAGCTTCAGCCCCATCTCGTCGAGAAGCTTGATGTCGCGTTCGACCTGGTCGATGACGGGATCGATCAGCACCGCTTCCCCCGATGTTTCGTCGGCGATCAGATAGGTGTAGGTCCAGGTTTCGCGATCGAAGAGTTGACGCAGTAACATCGAGAGCCTCCTGCAAGCGACCGGTTTCATTGTGCCGGCCGGAGCTAAGTCACTGAATTAACAGCGATCGATGGGGCAGGCAAACCCCGCATGCACAAATCGCTGGCGGAACCGGACCGGGGCTGCTTTGAATGAGCACCATGGAATCGTTTACACCCATCGCCTCCACCCTTGGAGGCCTGATGATCGGCTCGGCCGCGGCGGGCCTGCTCCTGTTCCACGGCCGGATTGCGGGCATCAGCGGCATCGCTGGCGGCATCTTCCGGAAGGAAGCCGGAGACATAGCCTGGCGGGTCATGTTTCTCGTCGGGCTTTTCGCCGCCGGTGTCGCCTGGAGCTACTTCTACCCGGAAGACTACGCGTTCGCGATCAGTCGCTCTACTCCGGCGCTGATCGTGGCTGGGCTCACGGTAGGTATCGGTACGCAGATCGGCAGTGGATGCACGAGCGGACACGGCGTCTGCGGCATCGGCCGCCTCTCGAAGAGGTCCACCGCTGCCACCATCACCTTCATGGCTACAGCGGCGATCACGGTTTTCATCGTCAACGAAGTGCTTGGGGGCGCGATATGAAGATCAAAATCGGCGCATTTCTCGGCGGCCTGTTGTTCGGGGTTGGGCTCGCGGTTGCAGGGATGACCCAGCCCGCGAAGATCGTGGGCTTCTTCGACTTCTTCGGAAGTTGGGACCCGAGCCTCGGGTTCGTGATGCTCGGCGCACTCGTCGTGTACACACCGGTTTATCGCTGGGCGATTCGAACCTGGCAGCGGCCGGTTTGGGCGCCCTCGTTTTCGCTACCGACGCGCCACGACATCGACGGGCGGTTGATTGCCGGTTCCGCGATTTTCGGCGTCGGCTGGGGGCTCGGCGGCTACTGCCCGGGTCCCGCGTTCACGTCCGTGGGGGCGAGGTCGCAGGAGGCGTTCATTTTCGGTCTCGCGATGCTGATCGGTGTAGGCGCTTACCAGCTCTTCATGAGAATGCGCGAGAAGCAAACTGGAGGCCCTGCTGATCCGCAGGCCGCCGCAATGATCGACGGATGAGCCAAGCCGTTCCGGCGTTGCCAATCATAGGTTGGCTGCGCAGCTATCAGCGCACCGACCTGGGTCCTGATCTGATCGCAGGTCTGACCACGGCGGTGATGCTCGTGCCTCAGGCGATGGGCTACGCGCTGCTCGCGGGGCTCCCGCCCATCCACGGGCTCTACGCGTCAGTTGCGCCCCTTCTGATGTACGCCGTGCTTGGGACATCCCGGCACTTGGCCGTGGGCCCCGTGGCCATGGATTCGATCCTGGTGGCAGGTGCAGTCGGCGCGATCGCGACGATCGGTACAGAGGCCTACGTCCTAATCGCTGCTGCCCTCGGAATGATGGTCGGTGTGATTCAGGCTGGGCTCGGCTTCCTCCGTGCGGGCTTTCTGGTCAACTTCCTATCTCGCCCCGTGGTGGCAGGATTCACGGCTGCCGCGGCTCTGATCATTGCAGCGAGTCAGCTCGGCCATCTTCTGGGCGTACAACTGCCTCGCACGCACCATGTGCATCGCGTGGTTTGGGAGGCCCTTCGAACCGCGCCGAGCTGGTCGATGCCAACCCTTGCGATCGGCGTCGCCGCCATCGCGGCGCTGGCACTTTGCAAGAAGCGTTGGCCGCGCTTTCCAGCGGCGTTGGCGGTCGTGGTTGCGGCGACGATTCTGGTCTGGGTATTTGGTCTCGCCAGCCGCGGCGTTTCGATTGTGGGTGAGGTGCCCGCTGGCTTGCCAGGGTTCGGCATTCCCGAGGTCGACGCCTCGCTGCTGGTCGATTTGATCCCGGCCGCGGCGACGATCGCCCTCGTCTCATTCATGGAAGCGATTTCGGTCGGGCGAACCTTCGCCCAGCAGCACCGGTACGACATCTATCCCAATCGGGAGCTCATCGCCCTCGGCGTGGCCAACCTCGCTGGGGGAGTCACCGGTGGCTACCCGATCGCCGGCGGGTTCTCCCGCTCGGCGGTCAACGCGCGCGCCGGCGCAAGAACCCAGCTGGCTGCGATCGTAACCTGCGCGGTGGTGGTCATCACGCTCCTCTTCTTGACCCGCGCGTTTTTCTATCTGCCGAAAGCCGCTCTGAGCGCGATCATCGTCGCCGCCGTTGCCGGCCTGATCGACGTCCCTGGAGCTGCGGAAGTCTATCGCGTCAAACGAACAGACTTCTACCTGCTCGTCCTCACGTTCTTCGCGACGCTGTCACTCGGAATCCAATGGGGCATTCTCGTTGGTATTGGGGCATCCGTGCTGCTCTTTCTGGTGCGCACGACGCGACCCTACTTCGCCGTACTCGGTCGCGTCCCGGAGTCTCAGACCTATCTCAACATGGCGCGCCACCCGCACGCCGAAACAATCCCCGGCATCATTCTGGTGCGCGTCGACGCGCAGTTCTATTTTGGCAACGTGAGCTTTCTCAAGGAGACCGTCCGTTCGTTGGTTCGAGAGTCCGAAACGCCAGTTCGCTACTTCGTGCTCGAGGCGGCTGGCGTGAACGACCTGGACTCCGCGGCGGCCGCGACCTTGGCAGAGCTCGACGAGGAGCTCTCTAGTCAGGGTGTCCGCCTCGTCCTCACTCGCATCAAGGGCCCCGTTCGAGATGTCCTACACCGAACGGGTCTCCTCGAAAAACTGGCTTCCGAGGGCCGCGTCTACCTCTCCACCCACCGCGCCATCGAAGTCCTGCGCTCAGGGATGGCCCTCCCGGACTTGTCCGCCGAGGGGGACGATCCCAGGGAGCCAGCCGACCAGGTGGGATGCGGCATGTTGAACCCCGACGCGCCGGACCCAGGTAAGAACTTCTTCGAAACGATCAAGAAGACCAAGGTCTGAGCGTGCGCGCCAGGCTGCGGGTATCGGGCTAGGTATCGACGGCGAGGTAGATCACGTCGTCACCGACGTCGACGTTCTCGTTTGGTAGCACCGCGTAGCACGGCCGCCCCACTCGGATTTCCGTGACGCGGTCCCGGCCGACCAGCGTTCCCGGCTCGAGCTCTTGGAAGCCCGTCCACGGTGCACCGAATGTGAATTCTTCGCTCGGTTTCGTGATTCTCTCTAGGACGTGGACGGTCTTGACCTGGGTGCCGTTGCTCGGTTTCCCGTCGTCGATCGCGCCAGTCACGCGCAGAAAATTCATCGCGATGCGCTCTGCGGTGTCGCTGATGTCGGGGTCGTCGTGCGCACCGCACTCGACCGAGAAAGCCGGAACCCCGGCGAGCTTGAGGAAGCCGATGATCACTTTGTCCGCGAGGCCGTACCAGGATTGCACCAGGTACGAGATGCCAACCTGCTTCGCGATCTCATCAATCTGTGCCTCTCCGTTGCTGACTCCGAATGCTGGGGTCGTGATTCCGGCGGAGTGCAAGTCCAAGAACACGTCCAGCTCACGCAGCACTCCCTCGAGCTCCAAGACGCGATGATGCTCGTAGCCCCAGGCGTCCTCGCGGAGCGTCTTGGTGAAGTCGAAATCCCAGAGGCGATTGAGGTCTTCGCCTCCGGGCGTGTGGCGGCGCCCCTGCGAGGTCGCTTCAGGGTTCGCGTGAATCAGGAACACCGTCCCTTTGTTTGGCTCGAGCTCTGCTCGCTCGAAGGATTCGGCGATTCGGCGAATGGCCTCGGACCCGCAGGGCTCGTTTCCGTGCATCGAACCGCCAACCCCGACGTACGGTCTCGGCCAGTCCGCCGAAGCGGATATTCGCGTCACTCCCGGTTTCAGCTTCTCGATGTACAACGCTGGCTCTTCGTTTCGCGGTCCAATACGTGCCGTGTCTGCTCGAACCAGTGGTTCGCCTCGGCGGGGCTCTTGCCCACGGCGGTGATGCCGAGCTTTCCGAACTCGCTGAGCGCGCCAGTGAAGTGAAAAAGCACGCCAGATTCGGACCAAGTTTGATAGTGCAAACCGTCTACCGCTGCAATGTCCATGAGGTCCTCGACGAGCAAGCCGCGATAGCTGTCGGAATGCATGGAGTCGGTCGCCACGTAGAACTGCGGCTCGTTTCGCGGAGTGAGGTAGAGCCCCGTGTCGGCGTCGTACCAGCCGTCGGTCATCATGCGTAGGAGCATCATCGGGTGCGTGGTCCCGCCGAGCCGCAGGTTGGTTTCGATGGCGTAGTGCTTCCAGGAGCCGTCTTCGCCACGCACGGAAATGAAGTCGACCGCGAGCCTTCCGACCACTCCCTTTTCTTGGAGAACCTTCGCGACTCGAAGTGCGTCGCGCTGAATCGTCATGCGATACGTTTCGTCGGCTGGGAATCGGCAGCCGGCGTAGATCTGGCCGTCGACCCCTTCCACGAGCTGGTCGTGGGTGGAGATCGCGTCGAGGCTACCCTCCGGGGAGATCCGGAGCTGGCAACTGGGGCATCGCTTGGAGGGGTCCTCGACGAAGGCCTCGACGATTCCGCCTTCTCGTTCGAGCTTCTCGCGAAAACCCTCCCAAGACAGATGAGGATCGACGAAGCGCATCTTGGGCAACGCTGCGGAAAGGGCTCGCTCGCGAGCGCCACGGCTTCGTCCCTGCTTCGGCGAAAACCCCGAGAGGGCGCCGAGGTCGAGAATCGCGTTGCCTTGGCCGCTGAAGCCCGTGTTCTGTTTGACCACTACGCGCTGGAGATCCGGATGCTCGTTCCAGAGACCGTCGATTGCTTCGACCAAGTCCGCGGTGCTCGCCAGGTCTTCGGCGCCGGGGAGCATCGACACGCCCGCGTTCCGAAACGCCCAGCGCGAGCCGCTCTTGGTCCCGAGCCAGCTTAGGTCCGGATCGACCCCATAGAGCGGCACGCCGAGAGTCACTGCGAGGCTCCGTTCCAGTTCCGACACGGTGAAGCAGGTCATCAGACCGCACTCGGGGCGGACGAGATTGCGAAGCCGTTCGATTACCCGTGGCCGCTGCAGGATCTTCTTAGAGAGGGGCACGAGCGAGTTGTCGTAGAGCGAGAGAACCGTGAGCCGCCGCCGCATGTGCTCGTTTGGAATGCCGCTGATGTGCGAAAGCATGTAGTCCACGGCTGCGGGGTGAATTGGAGCCGAGCTCACGTATACGAGCCGTGCGCGGGGATGCCGGAGTAGATTGAGAGTGAACAGCATCCGCTCTTCGTAGTGAATCACCCCGTCGATCGAGACGCTGTCGATGCCGTCGAAGGAAAGCGAAGGGATGACCACGATGTCGCGCGGCTCGGGACCGTCGCCGTCGGCCAGTGCCCAACGAGGCCCCAGTTGAGCCTGCAGGTCGCGAAATGCCTTCATTTCGTGGCCGTCGCCGCTCATTCCTTTTCTATAGCACGGGGATGCGGGATTTACTTGCAGCGGCGGCTCTGGAAGGGCACAAGAACAGCGTGGCCGTCGTCATCGAGTTGCTCATTCCCCTCGCCGTGATTGGACTCATCGGTTGGGGTTCATGGCTCTGGTATAGGTTGCGGCTCGCGCGCGCGGCGGAAGCCGAACAGATGAAGGAAGAGCTCTCCGAGCTTCGCGCCTACAAGCGGGATACCGAGGCGCGACTTCAGGCGCTCGAAACAATCGCCACGC
>JBLYYU010000527.1:0-3150 GCA_048550275.1 Polyangiales bacterium | reverse complement strand
TACCCGTCGCTCGCAGCGGCTGCGCTCGGTGCCGAGTTGATCGAGGTGCACGTGACGTTCAGCCGGCAGTCCTTCGGGCCCGACGTCCCCGCCTCGGTGACGTTCGAAGAGCTCCGCACCCTGGTCGAAGGTGTGCGGGCGACCGAGATCATGCTCGCAAACCCCGTGGACAAGGACGCCGTCGCAGTCGAGATGTCAGGCATGCGCGCCCTGTTCATGAAGAGCATCGTGCCTCGACGAAACTTGGCAGCCGGCGCCGTGCTTCGCGTCGAGGACCTGACTACGAAGAAGCCCGCTCGGGGCATTTCGGCTCAACGCATGCACGAAATCGTCGGTCGGACGCTCTCACGAAGCGTCGTTGCTGGCGAGCTCTTGCAAGAGGAAGATATCGAGGCCTAGCCCGTGAGAAAAGTCTGCGTCGTCATTACCGCCCGGCCTAGTTACAGTCGGATCCGAACCGCGCTCGACGCGCTGAAGGCGCGCGACGACATCGAGCTTCAGATCGTCGCCGCCGCTTCCGCATTGCTCGACCGCTACGGGTCGGTGGTCGATGAGATCGAGCGCGACGGCTTCGAGGTGGCCAGCAAGGTCTACATGGTGCTCGAAGGTGAGCAGCCATCGACGATGGCGAAAACGACCGGCATCGGTATGATCGAGCTGGCTACCGCGCTCGAAAACCTCCAGCCAGATTTCGTCGTCACGATCGCCGATCGGCACGAGACGCTCGCCACCGCCGTCGCTGCCGCGTACATGAACATCCCGCTGGTTCACATTCAGGGTGGGGAAATCACTGGGTCGATCGATGAAAAAGTTCGGCACGCGATCACGAAGCTCTCCGACTATCACCTGGTTTCGACCGAGCAGGCCGGAGCGCGAGTACAGCGCATGGGTGAGGTGCCGGACAGCGTCATCGTGACGGGCTGCCCATCGATCGACATAGCTGCCGGGGTTCTCCAGAGTCCCGAGCTCGATTTCGACCCGATGCAGAAGTACGGCGGCGTCGGCGCGCAGCTCGATCTGTCGGCTGGGTACCTGGTCGTACTCCAGCACTCCGTGACGACCGAGTACGAGCTGGCCCGAAAGCAGGTTCAGGAGACCTTGCACGCGGTCGCCGATTCCGGGCTGCCGACCCTCTGGTTCTGGCCCAACCCAGACGCGGGGTCCGACGGAACGTCCCGCGGAATTCGAGCGTTCCGCGAGGCCCACGACCCGGCGAACCTGCATTTCTTCAAGAACATGTCCCCGACGGATTTTCTTCGGCTGCTTTACCATTCGCGCTGTCTGGTCGGGAACTCGAGCGCCGGTATTCGCGAGTGTTCGTTCCTTGGCGTGCCCGTCGTGAACATCGGGAACAGGCAGGCGGGACGGGACCGAGGGGCGAACGTGCTCGATGTTGCGCACGATCGCCGCGCGATCGCCGATGCGATTCGCACGCAGGCCGCGAAGGGCCGACTTCCGAGTGACGCACTGTACGGTGACGGCTCTGCGGGCCCGCGAATCGCCGCCGCTCTCGGACGGATAGAGCCGCGAATCGAGAAGCGCCTCGACTACTAGTCGGCGGGTTGGAGGCCGGCGCCCCAGGCGAGCGCATCCGTGATTCGCTCGACGTTTTCAGGATCCATGACGGCGGGGAAGGTGTTCGGATTCTTGAGGAAGCCCGGTCGAGAGGTAGCCCGGATCGCGGCGACGAATTCGAGCAGACGCTCCTCGTCGTGGCTGTGCTCGAAAATCGCGCGTCGAAACACTTCGTGCCAGCGATCTTTAGGAACCAGCCCGGCTCGATGCGTGAGCGCACATTCGTTGTAGAAGACGTCGCCAAACGTCACGACTGGCTTTCCGAAAAGCAGGCCTTCCCAACCCACCGTTCCGGTTATGACCGTGACGGCTGCGGCGTCTCGAATCAGGGTCCATGTGTCTTCGTCCGGACCGAGCAGGCGGACTCCGAACGTCTCGCTGATGCGTTTGTAAAAGGCGAGAGGTCGGCGTCCTCGATTGCTCACGTGTTCTTTGACGTAAAGCTGGTATCCGACGGGAAGGCTCTTGCTGATGTCTTCGATGAGCGCCGCCTGGTCGAGATAGTAGGGCGCTTGCACGAGCGTCGAGGCTTCCGGTTGGAAGTGAATCGGGTAGAGCACGTAGCGCTCCCCAGTCATGGGACGATCGAAATAGTCGAGCGACTGTGAAGCCTGGTTCCGAGCAAGCCGGACAGCTCGTTGGCCCAGAGCGCGCACGGGTGAAGTCAGCGTCGGGTTCTGCGGGTCGCTGATGTAGCGCTTGCCGAGCTGCGCGAGGCGTTCGAGATCCTCTTTGTCCGCCACGGGGAGGCGCGCCCGCGTTCGCATCCCGGTCGGCCGCTCGGGGCGTTCTCGAAAACCCGATACGAATGCTTCTGCGTCGGCGCGTTCTTCGTCCTCCAGGCCACGCTCACGGATCTCGGCGAGCTTGTCCTTGGTGAGGTTCCACTCCTGCGGCCCGCCGCTGTACACCGACAGAAGCCCGGGCATCCTTGCGCTCCCGATGCGCCAAAAGGGAACGCCGCGTCCGCGCGCGACCGCGTAGTGCACGTAGCTCGTCAGGCACCCGACATCTTCGCTGAAAAGCAGCGTCGGTTGGAATTCGTCGAACCTGTCTTCGACGACACGGAAGATCTGCTCGGTAAGCGCGAGGACTTGTTTGTAGCTCCGCCCCTCGAGCAGGTGGCGCTCCGACCAGATCATCCGATGGATCGGAACGCCGTACCTCTCCTCTCGATCGCGTAGAAAGTCGAGGTCGGGAACGGCGTTCTCGCTTGGCTCCAGCACGTCGCGGGTGAAGACGGCGAGCGGGTCGTAGTCGATGTCCCCGTCCGCCAGGAATGACGCCTGGTCATGACCCCAGACGGTGCCGGCGAAAGCGTCGACCCCGTAGCGATCCCGCAGCGATCGGTGGATTGGAAGAAAGAGGCGTTCGTGGACGGAAAAGAACGTGTAGATGCGGCTATTCGACGGCATGGCGTCCTCGTTGCGCGACCAGCGCCTCGGCTCGCGCCCAATCGTCCAGGGTGTCGATGTTGCAGCTGCTCTCGGCCGGCGTTTCGTAGCCGACGACGCGTTCGCCGTAGAGCGACCCGCGCTCTGCTATCGTAGTGTTGCGCGATACGTACACGGCACC
>JBLYYU010000526.1:0-3821 GCA_048550275.1 Polyangiales bacterium | reverse complement strand
GCGATGTCCGTGTGGTCCGGATGTGGTACTGCGTTATTGTAGATGGCGTGTTCGCCGATGAGGTTCGTCGCGAACGGGAACGTGTGTCCGGACTTTCTTGCGACGGCTTCCATCACTTGGCGGGTCGCGTCTACGATTTCGGGCCCGATTCCGTCGCCGGGGAGAAGTGTGATCTTCGCTTTCATGTCCTCTTACCTGTGCGGCCGGCCATGATGCACGGACCGCGTCTTGGGGGCAATGGCTAAGTCCGCGCAGCAGGCGCGTCTGGGTGGCTTTCGGAGGTTGCTCGCTGCAGCGTCAGGCCGTACTCGATGCTGTCGACGAGCGCCTGAAGCGACGCTTCGATGATGTTGCTGGAGGCGCCGACCGTGCTCCACGAATCGTGTGGCGACTGACTGTCGATCAAGACTCGGGTGGTCGCCCCCGTTCCGCTCCGCCCGTCGAGAATACGGACTTTGTAGTCACTGAGCTGGATCTCGGCGACCGCCGGGAAGAAAGGTCGAAGCGCCTTACGAAGCGCCGAGTCGAGCGCGCTCACCGGGCCGTTGCCTTCTCCGGCCGTATGAACGATCTCTTCGCCGATTCGCACTTTCACGGTGGCTTCGGCAAACATGCCGCCGCCTTGGCGTCGACCGACTCCGGCCTGGAAGTGCTGCACCTCGAATGGCGCTACGTAGTCGGGCTGTTGCCGCGCCATCAACAGCGCGACCGAGGCTTCGGCCGCCTCGTACGCGAATCCCTTGGATTCGAGCTCCTTGATCTTCTCGAGCACCTGCCCACCGTGGGCTGAGCTCACTTCCAAGCCGAGCTCTTCGGCCTTGCTCAGCACATTGCTTCGTCCAGAGAGCTCGCTCACCACGACTCGGGATTCGTTGCCTACGAGGGTCGGGTTGACGTGTTCATAGGATTCCGGGTGACGCCGAATGGCCGACACGTGGACGCCGCCCTTGTGCGCGAAAGCGCTTCGGCCGACGTACGCCGCATGGTCGTTCGGACTGAGATTCGCGATCTCGGCAACGAAGTGCGAGAGGTCGTAGAGATTCTTCAACCCTCCCTCTCGCAAGCACTGCAAGCCGAGCTTGAGCTCGACGTCGGGAAGGATGGAGCAGAGGTTGGCATTCCCGCAGCGTTCGCCGTATCCGTTGATGGTTCCCTGGATGTGACGCGCTCCGGCGCGCACCGCAGATACGGAGTTTGCGACGCCGCACTCACCGTCATTGTGAGCGTGGATGCCGACTTGAGTCCCCGGGACTGCCTTGAGCACGGCCTCGACCATCTCTTCGACCTCCCAGGGCATCGAGCCGCCGTTGGTGTCGCAGAGGACCAAAGTCTCTGCTCCCCCGCGGGAGGCCGCTCTCAGGGTTTCGAGTGCGTACTCGGCATCGGATTTGTACCCGTCGAAGAAATGCTCGGCGTCGTAAATCACGCGCCGGTCGTTCTGTTTCAGAAAGGCGACGCTTTCTTCGACCATCCGAAGGTTCTCTTCGAGGCTCGTTCGGAGAATCTCGGTCACGTGCATGTTCCAGGTCTTGCCGAAGATCGTGCAGACCGGGGTTTGAGCGACGAGCAGAGTTTGCAGCTGCGGGTCGTCCTCAGCCCGTAGCTGCGCCCGGCAGGTCGAACCGAACGCGGCGATCGTGACGCTCTTCCAATCGACGTCCTTGGCACGCTCGAAGAACTCGACATCTTTCGGGTTCGAGCCCGGCCATCCGCCCTCGATGAAGTCGACTCCGAGCGAGTCCAGGTGCTCTGCGATTCGCAGCTTGTCGTCGCAGGACAGACTCATGCCCTCCATCTGCGTGCCGTCGCGCAGAGTGGTGTCGTAGACTTCTACGACCGGGCCGGACCCGTTATGTCCGTTGTTGCTCATAGCTGCTGATCTGTTCGTCGAATGAAAGGAGGTAACCGAGCTGATCGATGCCGTTCAAGAGGCAGTGCTTCGAGAATTCGTCGATCGGGAACGTGGTCTCCAGGCTCCCCAGGCCCGTGACCGACTGTGTCGGGAGGTCGATCGTGATTTCCGTGCTGCGGTCGCTCTGCACCGCCTCGAGGAGTGTCTTGTAGACATCAGGGCTGACCTCGACGGGCAGGAGGCCGTTCTTCAAGGAGTTGCTCTTGAAAATGTCGGCGAATCCGGTCGAGATGATGGCGCGAAAGCCCCAGCCCACGAGCGCCCAGGGTGCATGCTCGCGCGACGATCCGCTGCCGAAGTTGTTTCCAGCGATGAGGATCTGTGCGCCCTGCGAAGCCGGCTCGTTGAGGACGAAGTCCGGGTTGTCCGAACCGTCCTTCAGGTATCGCCAGTCGCAGAAGAGGCTGTCGCCGAGTCCGTGTTTGTCGGTGACCTTGAGAAAACGCGCAGGGATGATCTGATCGGTGTCGACGTTCTCCTCGGGGAGGGGAACCGCGTGCGATGTCAGCGTCGTGAATTTCGCCATGACTCAGCCTTTCAAGAGAGGAGCAAGCTCCGGGGGTCGGTGACTTCGCCGGTAACGGCGGCCGCGGCTGCGGTGAGAGGGGAGGCCAGGAAGGTGCGCCCGCCCTTGCCTTGGCGTCCTTCGAAATTGCGGTTCGAAGTGCTGACGGCGTATTGTCCGGGCTCCAAGTTGTCGCCGTTCATGGCGATGCACATCGAGCAGCCCGGTTCGCGCCATTCGGCGCCTGATTCCTTGAAAATCTGGTCGAGCCCTTCGGCTTCGGCCTGCTTTTTGATGTCGTGCGAACCAGGAACCACGAGCGTTCGCACACCGTCCGCGACTTTGCGACCGCTGAAGATGCCGGCCGCCATTCGGAGGTCGCTGATCCGCGAGTTGGTGCAAGAGCCGATGAAGACCACGTCGATCTTCTTGCCGAGCAGCTTCTCCCCGGCCTCGAGTGCCATGTAGCCCATCGCCTTGTCGAACGCGGCCTGTTGCGATGCGTCAGAAAAGGACGAACTGCTCGGCATCGGTTCGCTGATCTGCATGCCCATGCCGGGGTTGGTTCCGTACGTGATCATCGGTTCCAGCTTGTTGGCGTCGATGACGACGGTCTTGTCGAACGAGGCTCCGTCGTCGGTCCGAAGTTGGCTCCAGCGTTCCACGGCAGCGTCCCAGTCGGCGCCTTGCGGCACGCGGTCGCGACCCTTCAGGTATTCGAAGGTGGTTTCGTCCGGCGCGATCATACCCGCGCGCGCGCCAGCTTCGATACTCATGTTGCAGACCGTCATACGGCCTTCCATGTCCAGGTCGCGGATTGCCGAGCCGGTGAACTCGATGACATAGCCGGTGCCGCCACCCGTTCCGATCTCGGCGCAGAGCGCGAGGATGATGTCCTTGGCCGTGACGCCCGGCATCAGCCTGCCGTCGACGCGGACTTCGAGGGTCTTTGCCTTGCGTTGAAGAAGACACTGCGTCGCGAGCACGTGCTCGACTTCACTCGTGCCGATGCCGAAGGCCAACGCCCCGAACGCGCCGTGAGTCGACGTATGGCTGTCGCCGCATACGATCGTCTTGCCGGGCTGCGTGAAACCGCGCTCGGGCCCGATGACGTGCACGATCCCGTTCCGGCTGTCGCCTAGAGCATATAGCTCGATACCGAACTCTTCGCAGTTGCGCTCGAGCTGTGCGAGTTGCGCTTTGGCCTGGTCATCTATGACCCAGAGCGACTTGGGTAGGGTAGGTGTCGAATGGTCCATCGTCGCCAGAGTCTTGTCCGGGCGACGAACCTTCAAGCCACGCTCACGCAGCCCCGTGAACGCCTGAGGCGACGTCACCTCGTGAATGAGCTGCAGATCGATGTAAAGCACCGCCGGCCTGTTGGGCTCCTCAACGACGACGTGC
>JBLYYU010000525.1:0-2897 GCA_048550275.1 Polyangiales bacterium | reverse complement strand
GGTTTGGCGCTATCGAATGAGCTGTACGGAATGAACTTCGACGCGACCTCGCCCCCTTCGGGCATGAAGACCACCCGGTGCAGGTTCTTGCCGCCAGGCGTCGATGTCCACTCCCAGCCAATGAATGACGTAAAGCGGCCGGGGATGTTGTGGCGCTCCGTGATTTCAACCATGTCGCTCCAGACAGATCGTCGAGTATCTTCCCCGTTGAGGTCTTCGTACGGTTTGCCGGCATTGATGGCGCCGACGAATTCGAGGAAGACCTTCTGGCCCTTTCCGGCCTCGATCATCTTGATGAAGCGCTTGCCGCTCGCCGTTTTCGTCAACGTCTCGTCGCCTCGAAACAGTCGAAAGGGCACGCCCATCATTTCGGCGTGATCCGCCACGACTAGGAAATCGAGCGGCGTTCCGATCTGGATCTTGGCTCGGTGATAAGGGTGGACTACCGGGAGACCTTTGGCGTAGCGATACGCGGTGTCCGGGTCGGCGGTGGTGTTCCCGAAGAAATAGGCATCTGGCGAGTAGCTCGTGTGAAGGTGGGTGTCGCCCCAGAAAACCTGAGATGGCTCGGCCCCGACTGCCGCGGTCGAGCTGTACTCCGGGCCTCCGGCGGACTTGCAGGCGGCGCCAAGCAGGCAGAACGGAACAACGAGGTGCAGAGCTAGCTTGGAGGGCAGGTTCTTCATTTTGCGGTCCTTCACGAACGATCGAGGCGTTCGTCCACCGATGTTCTACGCACGGCCCGCGGAACCGTCAATCGGCGCGAATTCGTCGGCCCCTATCCAGGTTCTGCCACTTGTTGCACTCGTTCAATGCTGGCACTCTCCGCTTGAACGTGCCCTCAACACGACTTTTCATTGGGAGCCTCCTCGCGCTCGGTCTGATCGGATGTGGCGGTTCGGGGGAGTATCGCAAGACCGGCGGTAAGTACGCGTCGCGGGGGCCGAGCTGCGACTATCGAGTGATTCGGAATCGCATTGTCGAGCCCTACGAGGAGATCGGCGTGATCGACATCGACGCGTTCTCGGTGCCCCAGCTTCCAAGCAACGAAGACGAATTTCGCAAGGTCGTTGGGAAGTACGTTTGCATGTCCGGCGGTCACGCCGTGATTCCCTCGCTCAATATGCACGGTCGATGGGTCCAAGGGACGGTCATCCGGTTCCGCCCGTCCGAGTGCGACCGCTGCAGGACGGGCACCATCATGCGCGAGCCGCCAAACGAAGATTCAGCATCGAAAGACGAGGGCTGAGCTCAGATGATCATGGCCCTCATGCTTGTGCTCTTGAATGCCGCGGGCGTTGCGCCGACGCCGGCTGAGCTTCAGAACTACAAGCTGAAATTCAGGGAACGCGGCCACCACGTTCACATGGACTGGGGTTCCACCCGCACCCCAGAGACCGGGGGCAAGGCGCTCGCCTGGGGCGTTGGCTACGAGTACTACATCGACCGCAAGTTCAACGGGGTATCGGTCGAGGTCCTCGGTCAGAAGCTCGGCGATTTGTTCAAAGGACCCCAAGATTGGTGGGTCGGAGGCGGAATCGGCTGGTGGCCGGTCCGCGATTTGAAAATCTTCATGCAAGCCGGGGCGCTCTTTGACGACTTCGGCACGTCGGCACAGGCGCGCGTCGGCGTCGGTTACCGGCTGATGTTCTTCATGATAGCCGCGATGCCGTACATCTACGTTCAGACTACGGACGACGGGCGATTCAGTTGGTCCATCGGGATACGGGTGCAGTACTGAATGCGACACGGAACGAATCGACTAGGATTCCTCATCGCGCTCGTCCTCGGGACTGCGAGTTGCAAAGGCCCGCCCCCGACGAGCGCCGGGGCCATCGCCAAGGAGCCCACGCGCCTGTATTGGGGCGACACACATGTGCACAGCAGCTATTCGGCTGATGCCTACTTCTTAGGAAACCGAACCGCCGACCCCGACACGGCATACCGCTGGGCCAAGGGGCTTCCGGTCATTCATCCGTCGACGCAGGCCCGCGTCCAGATCCACACGCCGCTCGATTTTCTGGTCGTGGCCGATCACGCGGAGATGCTCAGTGTTCCCAGCAGGCTCATGCAGGGTGACCCGGAGCTGAACGCGACGGCGACGGGGCGCCGCTGGGCGGCGATGATGCGCCAAGGGAAGGGCGCCCAGGTGTTCGAGCATGAGTTCGGCGCCGCGATCAACGACAACGCGACGATACCGGATTTCGAGAGAGAATCGGTCAAGCGAGCGGCATGGACGGATATCATCGACGCGGCGAGCCGGCACTACGCACCCTGCGCGTTTACCTCGTTGATCGGCTGGGAGTGGACGTCGACTCCTGGCGGCAATAATCTTCACCGCGTCGTTTTCATGCCGGACGGGAAGGAGAAGGCGCGCGAGCTGCTTCCCTTCAGCTCCTTCGATAGCGACCAACCAGAGGACCTCTGGGCCTGGCTCGAGGAGACGAGCGAGCGCATTGGAACGGACTTCGTCGCGATACCGCACAACTCGAACCTCAGCGGCGGCTTGATGTTCGACCAGGTCGATAGTGACGGCCGCCCGATCACCGCTGAATACGCCCGGATGAGGATGCGTTGGGAACCCGTCGTCGAGGTGACTCAAATCAAGGGCGATTCAGAAGCTCACCCCGCGCTGTCCCCGAACGACGATCTAGCGGACTTCGAGGTCTTTTCACACATGCTGAAGGCGGGCGGTGGAGAGGCCGTTCCCAAAGAGGGCGACTACGTTCGCTCCGCATTGAAGCGCGGCTTGCAGATCGAGTCTGAGGTTGGGGCCAATCCGTTCAAGGTCGGCATGATCGGTTCGACCGATTCGCATACCGGGCTCTCGTCCGCCGAGGAGTACAATTTCTGGGGCAAGTTCGGGGTGGACTCGACGCCCGAAACCACCTTCAGCC
>JBLYYU010000524.1:0-7755 GCA_048550275.1 Polyangiales bacterium | reverse complement strand
CGTTGAGTGTTTCGACGATGCCCTGAAATCGAACGATCGCGAGACCGAATCCGTAGTTGAGGCTTTCGATCGAACCATCGACTGTGCCCCGCGGGGTCTCCATTCCGGCGCCGGAGTACACGCGAAGCGTTGCGCCATCAACGCTGGCTTCGGATTGCGGCATGTTGGTGGTGCCGTGCAGGTAGTGGAAGTGCGCCGTGTCGACGGCGTTCTCCGCCATCTCTTGGTTGCGCGTCTTGATGATCCACTCCCGTTTCACCCACTCGGTCCATTCGTCGTTGAGTTTTCCGTCGGGCGTGCCCCATTCGGGAATCTCGTCGGGAATGTCGAAGTTCGGCTCCGCGCCCTCGGCGTGATGCCAGCACATCACCATGTTCGCGACCTCTTTGATTCGCCACGGTGAGAGCTTCGCTTTTCGCGGGAGGTGCTCGGCGTACGGGACGGCGGTGCACTTGCCGTCGGTGCCGAATCGCCAAGCGTGGAATGGACACTGGATCGAGTTCCCTTCGACCTTCCCTCCGTGTCCGAGGTGAGCGCCGAGGTGCGGGCAAAACGCGTCCAGCACCGAAAGAACGCCGTCCTCCGAACGCCAGATGACCAAGTCCTGCCCGAAGTACTTCAGCGGTTTGACGTCACCGGGCTTGATCTCGTCCGAATACGCGATTTGAAACCAGCCGTTCGGAATCGGCGGCGTGAAGTAGCGGTCGTCCATCGGACAAAAATAGAACGTGTTCCATTTTTTTCAAGCCGAAACCGCGGGGTCAGCCCGCCGCCTGAACCAGGAGCAGCGCCCCAGGGTGTGCTTCGCCGCCGTAGCGGTACTTCGCGCGCTCATTCGCCAACGGAAAAGAGAACGCGCATCCACTACATCGAATCGCGCGGCTGGCCCCTATGAACGCCTCAGCAACCCGAGCTCCGACCGAGGCCTCCGACGAGCGCTCGAGGTGGGGAGTCGCGAATACCGCGCCAACCCCGGCCTCTCCGTCCCTCGCTTCGGTCCGAGCACGCCGCAAAGCAGCCTCGAGCCAAGCGGCGCCAAGCGAGGCGGCGTCTTCAGAAGAGCGCGGCCAATGCTGGTCGACGGCGACGCAGTACGCACATCCTTGGAGCTCGATGCGTAGAACCCCGCCCGGGCTCAGTCGCGTGGGCTCCATGTCCGTCTCACGGTACGCGAACGTCCTCACGCGGGTAGCGGCATCCACGAGCGTGCCGACGGTCTGAGCGGGATCATCCCAGCAAACGGCCTCGGGGGCCGCGTCGCGACGGTCGTAGGTCAGCCCCACCACCCACTCGTCCAGAAGACGAGTCCATCCCAGAAGCGTCGGATCGCATCGCAAACCATGCATGAGCGCTCGGGCATATAGCGCAATCTCGTGCGGTAGCATCTTGCGAGAAGACCGCCGCGCCCTAAGCAGAGGTGCTAGATTCAGCTTCGGAGGCTAGCGATGGCGAGTATTGGTGTGGGCGCAACCGCCCCTGATTTCACGAAGACCACTCAGGACGGCGATACCATTTCGCTCTCGCAGTTCCGCGGGGAAAAGACCGTCGTCCTCTACTTCTATCCGAAAGACGAGACGCCCGGCTGTACTGCGGAGGCGTGCACGTTCCGGGACAACTTCGAGGACTTCGTGGAAGCCGGTGCGGTGGTCATTGGTGTCAGCCAGGACAGCGAGGAGAGTCACAAGCGCTTCGCGTCACACCATCGGCTTCCGTTCTTGCTCGTCAGCGATCGCGACAAGGCGATGCAGAAGGCTTACGGCGTGCCAAAGACCATGGGCCTCTTGCCCGGACGCGTCACCTACGTGATCGACCTAGAGGGAAACGTGCAACACGTTTTCAACTCCCAGCTCAACGCGAAAAAGCACGTGCGGGAAGCGCTCGAGGTCGTCAAGCGGCTCGCCGCCTGAGCCGCAAAGCCGCCCCAAGAAAGAGAAGCGCGAGCCAGGCGATGGGTGCGGTCGTCGGTGCGTGCGAAACGCTGCATCCAGAGGTCTCACCAGGATAGATTCCAGACGAGGTCGAAGAAGGGAGAGGGCTCGAGCCGCAAGGTTCGCCCCCGCAAGCTTCGGGGCCGCACAAGAGCCCAGAGTCCCAGCCCTCGTCGCAGAGGCTGGCCACGATCGGCGCGATGTTATGCACCAGCTCTCCCGCGTCGACGTCGTCGTAGACGGAGACCCGCGTGCACGAGCCGTCCTCGGACTGCACGTAGTCGGGCGTCCTGCCACCGATGAGAATGCCGGCGAGGCGATTCTCGGAATCGAACGTGGCGCTGCCGGAGTGCCCTTGGAAGGCGTCGACGTTGGCGACGAAATAGTCGAGCGTGTTCTCGCGCGGTTCGGCGACCGATCCGCCGGAGTCGATCTTCGCAGGAAGGCCGCTGCCGAAGCCGATCATCGCGATACGCTCTGCCAGTGTGAGAGCTGTGGCCGGGCGGACGACCGCTGGCGATTGCGCCCCTTCAACCGGACGGTCGAGCTGGATCAGCGCGAAGTCCGGCGTGAACTCCCCAGGAACTGCGCTGCCACGAATGACCACGCGGTTGCACGCGTACACGTCTTCGTCCCGAATCGGCGCGAGAGCACCGGGCTCGTCGTAGAGGTAGTTGAAGACGAAGGTGTATGAGTCGCAGCGCGTCCCAAAATCCACGCAGTGGCCGGCCGTCAGAACCAGGTCTTCATCGATGAGGACCCCGGAGCAAGAAGCGGCCGTCGGCTGCTCGCCAAAGGACTCGTCGTCACACAGGTCGCGGAGCTCCTTGAGCGAATCGGTGAGGAGGCTGTGCGTCCCGTCGGACTCTCGTCGAACTCGAAAGCTCGGAACCAAGGCGACGATCGACTGCCGTGCGATTTCGCGCAGCTCGAGGTCGGGATGGTTGTAGACCTCGACGCGATCGTCTGCCCCGTACACGACGGGCGCCGTGATTTCGCCAGCGAATGTCTCGTCGGAACCCCCACAGGCCGTAACCAGGCCGACGATTAAGAATAAGCAACTGCGCGCGCGCATACTATTACTTTGTAAGGCTAAACTGGACCGGAAGCTACTCGGAGACCCGAACTTGTATGCTGGTCACCAAATCGCCGGAAGAGGTAGCCACGTCGGAAACCACGACCACGGGCTCGCCCGCTTCGATGATTCCCCGCTCCCGCAGCTTTCCGAGGGCATTTACGATGGTCTTCTCGGGGTCCCTAGATAGGTTCATTCGGATTGGAATGACCCCTCGATTGAGCCAGAGCTTCCGACGGGTCGTGCTCATGTTCGTGAAGGCGTAGATGATCGCGCGCTGGGGCCGATAGCTAGCGACGAGCTGGCCAAAGTACCCGCGCCGGGTCATCACGACGATCGCCTTTGCGTCGAGCGAGTCGGCCAAACGGCAGGCGCCTTGAGCGATGTGTCCGCGTTGCGTGGTCGGCGCGGGGCGCTCTTTGAAGAAGTCCAAACCGGGGCCTGGCTCGATGCGCCGCGCGATCGTGTCGAGCACTTCTACGCAGCGAGTCGGGTACTTCCCGGCGGCCGTTTCTCCACTGAGCATGATCGCGTCGGCCTGCTCGTAAACAGCGTTCGCGACGTCGGTAACCTCGGCCCGAGTAGGCAAGGGATTGTCGATCATCGATTCGAGCAAGTGGGTCGCGACGATGATCGGCTTTCCGGCGATCGCGCAGCGGCGCACCATGTGGCGCTGAAGCACGGGTAATTCTTCGAAGGCCACTTCGACGCCCAGGTCGCCGCGGGCCACCATGATGCCGTCCGCTGCCTCGAGGATTTCGTCGAAGTTGTCGACGCCCTCCTGATTCTCGATCTTCGCGATGAGGCGTTGATGGCCTCCTGCGTCGTCGATGATCTTTCGTACTTCCAAGACGTCTTGGGCGCCTCTGACGAATGAGAGCGCGACAAAATCGAGATCCTGCTCGAGCGCAAACCCGATGTCCTCCCGATCCTTCTTCGTGATCGACGGCAGATTGACCCGGACCCCCGGCAGATTGACGTGCTTACGCGAGCCGAGCATCCCGCCATCGAGTACCCTGCACTTGAGTCGATGCTCGGAGACCTCCAGCACCTCCAAGTTGATGAGACCGTTGTCGACGGTGACACGCTCGCCGGCTCTTAGGTCTTTGACGAGATCCAGGTAGTTGACGTGGACACTTCGCTCCTCGGCATCGTCCGCGAGAACCGAGAAGTAGAAAACCTCACCGGCCTTCAAGTCCAGGCTCTCGGCGAGCTCTCCCGTTCGGATTTCGGGGCCCTGCAGATCCATCAAGATCGAAACCGGGTGAGCGAGCTTCTTGCTGAGGCTCTTCAGGTTGCGAATGACCTGCAAATGCGAGGCGTGATCGCCGTGCGACATGTTGAGCCGAGCGAGGTTCATGCCCGCTTGTGCCAGGCTTGTGAGCCCGCCCATAGAGCTGGTGGAAGGACCGATCGTGCAGACGATCTTCGTGAGTCGGGTTTGCGATTTTTGGGGCTGCAGCCTCATTGCCGGGCGGAGCCTAGGCCACCGCTATACCCGTGACAAACGGCGTCCGAGCCAGACAAAGCCAAACAATAGCCCGAGAGCCAAAACCGGCGAACGAGCGGGCGCGCCAGGAGGAGATGCTGCACAAGAGCGGGCGCGCTCGAGCGATCGACCTTTGGACACGTTGATGGGATCTGCGCCCTCCGCGAGGAAAGAGCCAGCTGCCTCGCCCATCTCGCTGCTCGGGTGGAAGCGGCTGCCGGCGGCTTCTGCGATCCAGGGCAGATAGGCCGACAGCAAAGTGTAGACGCCGCCGTCGCCGCAGTCGCGCTTTACGTCCGAGCGGCCGCGTGACACGAGGCCCACGAGGTAGTCGCCGGCCTCTGTTGGGATATAGAGCGGCCCGCCGGAATCGCCGTAGCAGGAGTCGCCCAGTTGATCGCTCCGCCGAGTCAACAGCTCCTGGTGTCCGAGGATGTCGATGACCGCGTCAGAAATGTAGAGTTCGCCCGAGAGCTCCTCGCCTAGGTCATAGACGCCATACCCGGCGACGAAACCGACGTCGCCGTGGTGAACGAGCGCCCGCTCGCGGTCCGCGGTCAGCATGGGCGCGCTCGGGATGCCCTCGAAGGGAGACGCGAGAAACAGAAGCGCGATGTCGTTCGGGGAGCCGATCCCGCCCTGCCCGGCACCGCTCCGACTGCGGCCCATGATGAAGTCGTGGTCGTAGTCTTCGTGAACCGTCACCTGGAACACGGGTCGCACCATCCCTGGATCGGCGGCCTGACTTCTGAGATGGCCGGCGACCACCTCGAGCGAGCCGGGCGCTGCGGTTTCAACATCACCCGCGGTCGGCTCGACCACTGCGCAGTGTGCTGCCGTCACGACGACGAGTGGAGAAATGAGGGTCCCGGAGCAGAAGCCCGAACCCGCGCCAGCCCGTCGGACCTCGACCGTCGCAAAGATCTGCTGGTCCGTGGCTGCCCAACCGCCGACCACGCTCGCCTGAACGGAACCGAGCTCTTCCCCCCATCCGTCGCTGGATGACGGATCGCCACAACCAAGGGTTATACCCAAAAGGGCTACAGCTAGGACTTTGTGTGCCTTTGGGGGACTCATAGGGAAAGGTAGGTGGGAGTATCATGGGTGCGTCTGCCTTCATAGAGTGAACGCTTGTACGGTCTGTGGGATCTGACCTTTCGGTGAGCTGACCAACCTTTGCCGGCTGCCGAAAACTTGGTTCGCGCGTTCGACGGAACGAGAGTCAGAGCGGTGGAACGCCAGAGCCGACGCGCACGCCGCAAAGAGGAAACGCTTCGCCGAATCGAAGACGCAGGCTGGACGCTCTTCCGGACCCGTGGGTACGAAGCGACGTCGACGCGGGAAATCGCGGACGCCGCAGACATCGCGGCGGGGACACTGTTCAACTACTTTCCCGAGAAGCGCAGTCTGCTCATCCACCTGATGCAACGCGAGATCGGCGCTGCGATGACCAGCGCGCTGTCGACGATGCAGCGGTCGAGCCTCGAGCAGGAGCTGGCTCATGTGTTCGATGCTCTGACGAACTGCTACGCGAAGGAACGGCGGCTGAGCCGGGTGTTCATCAAAGAGCTTCTATTCACGGACGGAGCCGGGCGAGCGGAGTCGGCGGCGTGGACGTTTGAGCTCGTAGGGAGCATTGCGGGTCTCGTTGAACACGCGCAGCGTCGGGGCGAGCTCGACCCGGCTATCGAACCGATTGAAGTCGCTCAGCAGGTCTTCAGCACCCACTATTTCGGCCTCGTCACCTGGTTGGGTGGCACGATCCCGTCGCGGTCGGCGCAGGAAGAGCAGTTTCGTGCGGCGCTACGCCTGTTGCTCAGAGGCGTTCGCCGAAGCGCCGCCTAGTCGAGCGTTCACGTCGAGAACCGCCGCCGCGATTTCGTCTGGGACTTCCTCTTGAAGGAAGTGCCCGGCCTGTGTTTCGGTCACCGGCGGATCGCCGAGGAGCGCTTTGGTCCGTTTGAGGGCGCGTGCGAGGACCGGATCGCGACGGCCCCAGACCATCGCCTTGGGCCCGTTGAAGCTCTGCACGAATTCGGCGCATTCTTCGAGCGCGGGAATCGAGGGGTGACCCATCTTGTCGACGGCCATCCGCGCAGTCGCCAACGGTGCAACGCGGTCGCGGATTCGGCGAAACGGATAGCGATAAGCGCGAGCGGTGTCCCCCGTAATGCTGGACCTGTCGCCTTGAGCAAGATGCAGGGCCGCCTGCGGCAAGGGAAGCAAACGAAATGCGAAATCGCTGACTAGAGGCATGTGCGAAAAACGATGGAAGGCGGTGGGCTTGAAACCGGGTTGGGGAGCGTCGAGCACCGTGTTGAGGACAACCATCCCGCCGAGTCGATCTTGACGGGTTGTGAATGGATGTGTTCCGAGGGCGCCGCCCCAATCCTGACAGACCAGGATGACGTCATGGAGATCGAGTTGATCGATGAGGGAGCCGAGCCACTTGCTGTGGTTGCGAATGCTGTGCTGCGCAAAATCGCGGGGCTTGTCGCTGAACCCAAAGCCAATGAGATCAGGCATGATCAGCCGCAGCCCCTGCCCTTGGAGGTTCATCGCGACCTTGCGGTAGAGATAGCCCCAGGTCGGGTTCCCGTGAACCATGAGCACGGGCCTGCCGCGGCCGGTCTCCATGACGTGCATCTCGAGCCCGTCACCAACGACGACGCGATAGCGGGTGAACGGGACTTCCTTCGCGATGAAGGGTGGTAGGTCGGGTGCCGGGAGCTTTTCCACGGGCGGATGATACTTCGTCGCGGGCGGCCACGGAAGGGGGCAACGGGCTTGCTCAGTAGGGGAGCCGCGAGCCTGCTCCCGACGAAGGCCCGGGAACGTTACTCGACGGCGGTCGCCCGCCATTTTCGCAAGACGAACACTCCGATCGCTGCGACGACCACCGCAGCAACGATCAGGACTGGCCAGAGCTGGTCCCAGGGCCAGGTCGCCACCGGGTGTTCTTCGATCCAGGCGGCGACCCGAACACCCACGAGCGTCGTCATCAGGGTGAACGGCGCCACGCCGAGCACGCTGCCAAGTAAGAACGGCGAAAACGAAACACGCGAAACCCCGAGTCCCCACTGCACCGTCGGCGTCGTGTAGAAGATCAGGCGCAGCAAGAGAACGGTTCGAAAGCCGTGCGTGCGAAGTCGCTCATCGAAGCGACGGATGCGCGGCGGCAAGCGCTTCTGGATCCAATCACGAGCGATGAAACGTGCTCCCGCGAACGAGAACAGGCCGGAACCGACAGTGCCGACCCAGTT
>JBLYYU010000523.1:0-3507 GCA_048550275.1 Polyangiales bacterium | reverse complement strand
ATCCTGCGCCATTCGGACTAGGGCATCGTAGACCGCGCTGTCACCGTGCGGGTGGTATTTGCCGAGAACGTCACCGACGATGCGAGCGCTTTTCTTGTACGAGCTGTTCCACTGGTTCTTCTGCTCGTGCATCGAGTAGAGAATGCGCCGGTGGACCGGCTTCAGGCCGTCCCGCACGTCAGGAATGGCCCGGCCAATGATTACGCTCATCGCGTAATCGAGGTACGAACGCCTCATCTCGTCTTCGAGGGTGACCGGCTGCTTCTGTGGAGATTCCGCCATCAAGTACTGCTCCCACGCGCCGTTCCCCAGAACCTCGACGCCGGCGCGAAGCTACCACGAGCGCACCCCCGCCGCACGCGCTCTCAGGGGTTCAGAACTGCTGTTTTTTGGCTGCTTTGGAAGAAGTTTCGTAAACCGGGGACCGGGGGCTGGGCGGAACTGAAAATGGACACTGCAATGCGCGATCTGGATCGGATCGAGGAACGGTCGTCTGAAGAAGGACGGGGCGTCCTGGCGCTCTCTGGGATCGGCCTCGTGGCCGCAATTGGCGTCGTGGTCGCTGCGGTAGCCGCGCTCCCCGGCGGGCGTGAATCCGAGCCCGAAGATCCGCTTCAGATGCTCGCGATCGCCGAAGAGCTCGACCTCGAAGAGCCCGCGGAAGACACCGCGGAAGACACCGAAATCGATCCCGAAACGCTGAGCTTCCCCACGACGCTGGTGACCGAGACCCGGCCGGAAGTCGCCGCCGCAATGGCCGCTGCTGCCGCCGAGCTCGCGCACCTCGACCCAATCACCACTCCGCCACCTCGCTCGGACATCGCGGCCGGCCTGCCCGCCGCTGTCACCGCCGGGCCCGATCGCAAGGTCGTCGAAATGGCCGCGATCCGCGACCCTCTCGTCGCCGCGACGGTAGCGGAACGCACCGTCGCAGCACCGGCTGGGCACGAAGGCCGCTACACACTTCAGGTCATCAGCTACCGCGACTCGAACGAAGCCCAGGTCTTCGCCAGCGCGCTACGCAAGCGCGGACATGCAGCCTACGTCACGACCGGAACGGTCGAAGGCCGCGGTACCCACTGGCGAGTTCGCATCGGCCCGTTCGAGACGAGGCAAGCCGCGCAGGGCTACCGAACGACCTTCGAACGTGAAGAAGGCATGAACACCTTCATCGTTCGGAACAAAGACTAGGAGGCCCGGGCGCAGAAAAGAGCGCGCCCCGGTTCACCTACGGCAACTCTTCCAGCCAGCTCGGATCCTCGAACCACTTAGAGCGGAGGGCGGAAAGGATGCCGGTGGCTTCGATTGCGTCGATGTAGTTCTCGATCAGGTTGTAGAAGCGAGCATCCTTCGCAGGAACCGCGATACCCATCGGCTCGACGGAAAGCGGCTCGGCGAGCGTCACTAGACCCGCATCCGGGTTCCGCAGCACTGCCAGCGCACAGGCGGGCATGTCAGCGACCATCGCGCTCGCCTTGCCATCGACCACCATTGCAACGCCCTTCTCGTAGTTCTCCACGGCAACCAGCTTGGCTTTGGGCATGTGCTTCTTGACGAACGAGAAGCTGGTCGAGTTCTTCAAGGCGACGAACGTCACGTCCGGCTGGTTGATGTCTTCGACCGAATCGGCTCCCGCCAACGCCTTCGAAGTCGTCACCAGCGATTTACCGGAGAGCAAGTACGGACCGACGAAGAGGAAGTTCTTGGCGCGTTCCGGCGTGATGTCCACACCGGACATCACCATGTCGACCTGCCCCTTCTTGAGCGCGCCGAGCAGCTGACCGAAAGGCTTCTGCACGATCTCGAGCTCGAACCCCAGCGCATATGCGAGCCCGTTCGCTAGGTCGACTTCGAGGCCCATCATCTGGCCCGACTTGCTCTTCATATTCAGCGGCGCTTGATTGGCCGACATGCCGACGCGAAGCGTGCCGGTCTTGACGACGCGGTTGAGCACCGGCGACTGCGCGGTCACGGCGGAAGAGGCGAGAAGTGTAATCGAGGTCAGTGCAGCGAACGCTAGAAGTCGAAGATTGCGAAACATGAAGTTTGCCTTTCCTGGGTGATGAAGCGCGGGCGAGCATAGCCCGGCGCAGGACCGCGGCAATCGCTCAGTTGCCGAAGCCGTTCAGCAGTCGAGGCCGCACGATGGAGGTCCAGAACTCGTAGCCTCGGTCACTCAAATGGAGACCGTCCGCCACGTACAGCGACGCGTCCGGCTCGCCATTTTCGCCGAGCATCGCTTCGCTGATGTCGATGAACTCCAGCAGCGCTCGAGTCTTCGTTCGTGCCTCGATCAGCGCGTTCGCTCGCTTGATATCGTCCCATATCTCCCAGCGCGCCGGGGACGGTTTGATCGAGATGAAGTAGATCGCTGTCCCCGGAACGGCCTTCCAAACCTTCTCGACGAAGGCCTCGAAGTCCCTAAGCGCACATTCCGGCGAAACTCCCCCGAACGCCAGGTCGTTGTCGCCGGCGTACATGACGATGACGGACGGCTCGTACGGCACGATGATCCGATCGGCGTAGTGCGTGGAATGGGCGATCACGGAGCCTCCAAACCCGCGATTCAGAGCCCGCATCGGAGCCATGTCCTCGCTCAGCGTCTCCCAGAACCGGATGCTCGAGCTGCCAACGAAGACTAACGCCCCGGGGTCGGGCCTTCTTGCGGCGTCTTCCGCCTCGTATTCCTCTATTTCGCCCTCCCATACTTCGGGCGGAATCGCCTCGGCCTCGCGCACGCATTCGACATCACGAAGAATGGAAGGCTCCTTGTTTGCGCTGCCGGAACAGCCCAGGGCCGCGACGACGAGGAGCCCGGGGAGGCATCGACTCATGCCGCTTCCCTAACACGGCCCTGCGTCCAATGTCACTGCCACCGAAGCGCTCACTCCCCCAGGGTTGCCAGCTCGAGCTCCTGCGACCGCGCAACCTACGCTCAGCGAAGCAAGTAGTTCCTGAGCGCTTCTTTCGCCACGTAGCTCGCCTTGATTCGCCATTTTGGCTCGTTGACGACCAGCGCGGCGACCGCGATTTCGGGATTGTCGACCGGAGCGTAGCCGACCCACCAGTTGTACGTACGGTGCGGGCTGTACCGGCTCAAGGTACCGGTCTTCCCGGCTACTTCGATCCCCGGAAGGAACGGCCGCCCCTTCGAGTCCCAGAACGCTTTCTTCGCGGTGCCCTTGGTCACAGTGCGAGTCATCATCTCGCCAGTGAGGCGCGCGGTTTGTCGCGGCAAGACTTGACGGAAAATCCGGGGCTGGTGCTGGTAGAGCGTCTCGCCAGACCGGCTCTCGATCCGATCGACGAGCGCTGCGTATGGCATCCGACCGTCATTCGCGATCGTCGACGCGACCAACGCGCCGTGCAGCGGCGACATCTGGCTGTGCCAGAACCCCGCCGCCATTCGCGCACGCTCGAGCCGACTGTCGGGTACGTCGAATGGGCTTGGCGACGCGGGCAAGTCGAAGGGCAGGCGCTGACCGAAGCCGAACGCAGAAACGTATT
>JBLYYU010000522.1:0-11452 GCA_048550275.1 Polyangiales bacterium | reverse complement strand
ACACTCGCGGAGGTTCTCAAAGCCGAGGGCTACCAGACGCAAGCGTTCGTGTCCTCAGACGTGCTGCACCACCGCTTCAACCTAGACCAGGGCTTCGACGGCTATGAGGACGACCTTTCAGGCGAGGCGAAGGACGCACTCACCCAGATGCAGGAGCGTTCCGGGGAACAGACGATGGACCGGGTGCTCCGTTGGCTCGACAAGCGCACGGAGCCGGCTTCCGCTTCTCCGCTCTTTCTGTGGGTGCATCTCTTCGACCCGCACGCGCCATATGAGCCGCCCGAGGCCGATGCCAAGCTTGCGGCAACGCCCTACGACGGAGAGATCGCGAGCGCCGATCGACAAGTAGGCAGACTCGTCAAAGCGTTGGAGGAAGACGGGGTTCTCGATGACACGATCCTCGTCTTCACATCGGACCACGGAGAGAACCTCGGCGAGCATGACGAAGCCACGCACGCGATGTTCATCTACGAAGCCACCCAACGCGTGCCGTTGATCTTCCGCTACCCCCGCAAGCTCCCAGCCGGCAGAGTCTTCCACGGCCCGGCCCGAAGCGTGGACATCATGCCGACGATTCTGAGTCTTGCCGGGAAGAAGTCGGGTGAGACGCAAGGCGCCGATCTCAGCGGCGCCTTGGCAGGCGGTGCCCCTTCCGCATCGCCGGTTCAATACTCGGAATCGTTTTATCCGAAGCTGATCCTCGGCATGGCGCACCTCGAAGGGGTGCGCCAAGACGCATGGACCTACATCCGTGCGCCCCGCCCCGAGCTCTATGATCGGAGAACGGACCCCGGTGAGCTGCGCAATCTCTTGGAGGGCGGCGGCTCTGGCGCAGCCACAGCTCGGGCGCTCGAGCTCGAAGCTGCACTGACCGGGGTCATCGAAGATAGCAAGCGCTTTGCGTCAGTCGCAGAGGCGAGCCCGCTCGACCCGCAGACCGTCGCGATGCTCCAGGCGCTTGGCTACATGGGTGACTCTGGCACCCCCGAAGACTTCGGGGGCATCGACCCCAAAGACGGCATCCAGATCGTCAACGAGGTCCGTAAAGGCACTGGCCTTCCCGCCGGCGACTGCGCGACCCTCGCGCGCGCAGTCGTGAAACGTTTGCCGGGCTACATTCACGCTTGGAACATACTGGCCGAATGTGTACAGCAGACGGGTGATCTCGAGGGCGCGCGGGAGGCTTTCCTCAAGTCTCTGTCCCTCCAACCAAAGCAGCCCAAGGTCTACCTTCGGCTTGGCGACATCGACTTCTCGCAAGGTCGGAACGAGAGCGCTCGGGGTCACTATGCACAGGCCGTCGAGCTACTGCCGGACTTGGTCGACGCGAACCTAGCCATGGCGAAGCTCAATTTGCGCGAAGGCCGACGGGACGAGGCGGCAAACTGGTACAAGAGAGCGGTCGACGCGGACCCAAAGCGCGCGGAAGCCTATCTGCAACTCGCAGAGCTTTACTTCCACAAGAACGAGCTTGCCGAAGCCCGAACTTGGTATGAAAAGATCCTCTCAGTCGCGCCCGGGAAATACACCTATATGGCGTCGCTGAGGGCTGGGGTTTGCGCACTTCGACTCGGAGATCCGCAAGGCGCCGAGCAACATCTGCGTCGCGCGAGCGAGTCGGAACCAGGGCAGTGGCAGCCGCTCTATCGCCTCGCCTGTGCGGAGTCACAGCAAGGCGACGTCGAGGCAGCGCTTAGCGCCCTGGAAGCCGCCGCTGCCAAGGGCTTTGCCGACGTGTCGAAGCTGCAAGGGGATGCGTGCCTGCGCCCGCTGGCGGCGGAACCCAGATTTCAAATCTTGGCTCGTACGTTGGGCGGTGGCGCGCAGCGCTAACGCTGTCACGCCCCCTCCAGGCCGGACACATTCCGACTCTGTTAAGCCAGAATCCCCCGGGGTTACCGAGGGATTCTAGTTGTGACCCCAGCGAGGTTCGAACTCGCGTTACCGGCGTGAGAGGCCGATGTCCTAGACCACTAGACGATGGGGCCGATTTTGAGTCCCGCGCTCTAACACGGGATTGGCTCGGGGACTAGGATTCGAACCTAGATAGCCAGTACCAGAAACTGGAGTCCTGCCATTAGACGATCCCCGAATGGACCTGACACCCTACTTGGGGTGCTCAGCGGCGGCACTATAGCGGCAAGGCCTCACTCAGCAAGCATCTCGCGCCTTTGGCTGTTGTTTACTGTTTTGCTCGTGTTTAGAAACGCCTTTTTGTCAATGAAATCACCAATAATCTACGGGTTTTGTGATTGTTGACTTGACCCGGCGGAAAACTGAGGAATAGTGGGGGCTCCCCTTGGGCGGCGCTTTTCGGCGGCCGGGGGACAGGAGCATCATGACTTCGTGGAAAGAACAGCTTGGAGATCGCGTCCCGGAGCAACTCGCCGGCGAAGTGGATCTGTTCGAGGGCCAGATCGAGCTCAAGAAACAGGGCAAACTCGACGACAAGATCTTCGCCGAGACCCGCCTTCGCCGCGGCGTCTACGGGCAGCGCTACGACAACGGCCTTCGCGACGATGGTACAGGCCAGAAGACCCTGGCCTTCCCCTGCGGTGACCTGACGAAGGGGCCGGACACGGTCTGGGACGCGCCCGGCATGATGCGCATCAAGATCCCGTTCGGAAAGATGACGGCCGATCAGCTCGACGTCCTGAGCGAGCTCGCCGAGGAGAACTCCGATTCGATTCTGCACGTGACGACGCGGCAGGACATTCAGCTTCACTTCATTCACATAGAAGAAGCACCCGACATGATGCGGAGGCTCGCCTCGGTTGGCATCACGACTCGCGAGGCCTGCGGCAACAGCGTGCGCAATGTCACCGCTTGCGAATACGCGGGCGTCTGCACGACGCAGGCATTCGACGTCACCCCTTACGCCGACGCCATCACCAAGTACCTTCTGGGTCACCCTGACGTTCAGGACTTCGGCCGCAAATTCAAGATCGCGTTTTCCGGCTGCGAGGACAATCCCTGCGGCTTGGTGACATTCCACGACCTCGGAGCCGTCGCGCAAATGCGGGATGGCAAGCGGGGTTTCCGAGTGGTCGTCGGCGGCGGGCTTGGCGCAGTGCCCGTCCAGGCAAAAGTGCTGGCCGAGTTCTGTCCCGAAGAAGAGCTTCTGCCGCTTGCGCAGGCCGTGTCTCGCGTGTTCGCCCGCCTCGGCGAGAAGCAGAGCCGCGCTCGCGCCCGCGTGAAGTTCCTCGTGCAGAAAGTCGGCATCGACGAATTCAAGAGGCTCGTCGCCGAAGAGCGGGAGGGGCTTCGTCATGACCCTCGCTGGACGGCGTTCCTCGACGACCTTCAGTCGACCGACGAAAAGCCCATTCGCGACGCCGGCGCCATTCCCAGTGGGACGTCCGCTGCGTTCCAGGCCTGGGCCGAGCACAACCTCAAGCCACAGGCGCAGAACGGCTACTTCTCCGCCATCTTGAAGCTGCCGCTCGGGGACTTCACCTCCACGCAGGGACGCGCGCTGGCCGACCTCGCCCGCGAGTACACCGGCGATTCGATTCGCTGCACCGTCGAGCAGAATCTCACGTTCCGCTGGTTGAGCGGTGCGGATGCGCCGGCGTTCTATGAGCGTCTGGTGGCGCTCGACATGGCCGCACCGGGCGCGGGGACGATCACCGACATGACCTCCTGCCCCGGCACCGACACCTGCAAGCTCGGCATCTCCGCCTCGCGCGGTGTCACGGGCGAGCTTCGCAAGCGTCTCACACTCGTCGAGGGAGACCTCGACCCTGCCGTGAAGACTCTCCGAATGAAAGCCAGCGGCTGTTTCAACTCCTGCGGCCAACACCACGCCGCCGACATCGGGTTCACCGGCGTAAGCCGCCAAGTCGGAGGCAGGAAGGTCCCACACTTCAACATCGTGCTCGGAGGTCAGTGGACCGAGAACGCGAAGAGCTACGGTTTGGTGGTCGGCGCCGTCCCGTCGAAGAACATCCCCAGGGCCGTCGAGCTCATCACGGAACATTACCTCGCCAACCGGGACGGTGATGAGAGCTTCCAGGCGTTCATCGCGCGGGTCGGCAAGAGAGAGTTCCGGAAGGTGCTCGCGCCGATCCAGAAGCCGCCGAGCTACGAAGAAGACCCGAGCTACTACAGCGACTGGGGCGACCCCCGAGAATACAACATCGGCGACATCGGCGTCGGTGAGTGTGCGGGGGAGATCGTTCCCTTCGTCGAGTTCGGCCTTCAAGAAGCGGAGCAACAACTTCACGACGCACAGGACGCCCTCGAATCGGGCCGAGCAGCCGCCGCCGCGTCAGGCGGATTCGTGGCGATGGTCACCGCAGCGAAGGCCCTGGTTCGCCACCTCGAAGTCCAGGTCAAGGACGACGCCGACGACGTCGTCTCGAACTTCAAGACACACCTCCACGACACCGAGATCTTCCACGACCCTTTTGCCAAGGGGAAGTTCGCCACGTATCTGCTGAAGATGCACGGGGACGCGTCGCACGAGAACGCCAGTGACGAGATCGCGCACCGTACGCTCGATGAAGCCCAGCTCTTCATCGAAGCGGCGCACGCGTGCTACCAACGGCTCACCCAGGCCGCGGCCACTGCGGCGGAGTAAAGGTCATGCAAGCAACCAAGTTCCAGGTGAAGGTGTACGCCAAGACGGGCCAAATCGATCTCGAGAAGCTCGTTCCGGTGTTCCACGAGTGGATTCGATCGAAGAAGATCTCGGACGAGCTTCTGATCGACGTCGCCGACTACGCGCACGTGCCTCAGGGGCCGGGCGTCGTTCTCCTCGGTCATCAGTCCGACTACTACCTCGACATGGCCGACGACCGGCCGGGCCTGCTCTACAGTCGCAAGCGAGGGTTCGAGGGCGACTTCCAGGCCGGTATTGACGACAGCTTCCGGCGCGCGCTCGAGGCCTGCCAGCTACTCGAAGCCGAGGGCAGCCTCGACCTCGAGTTCGCCACGGACGAACTGCTCTTCCGAGTGCAAGACCGGCTCAACGCTCCGAACGAGGACTCGACCTACGAGGCGTACAGGCCGGCCCTCGAACAGACTTCCGCCGCGTTTTTCGGTGCACCGCCCTCGCTCGAGCGCCTCGGAACCCCGCGCGAGCCCTTCGCCATCCGGATCAACACCGGTGCGAGCGGATCGGTCGCGGACGCGCTGGCCAAGCACTAGCCGGCCCCCCGGGCGTTCTTTTTGGCCCTGATCGGTTTCGCGGTACAAACATCGGCCAGGAGCTGATGTGTTGACCTACCCTCGCCTCGTCTCGTTGATCTTATCCATCGCCTGCGTTTCGGCGGCGTGCACGCGAAACGAATCTGCGGAGGAGCTTGTCGAGTCCGGCGACACGGCTCGGGGGCGATCGGAAGGAAGCGACGAGGCCCTCGACACCGTTCGCGCTGCGGTTCGGGCCCTTGCCGAGCCAGGGGCAACGGTCGACTACGTGGCGGCCCAGATGCAAGGCGTCATCAAGGTCCGAAAGAAGACCCAGGCTCTGATTCACTACGATGGCTACCGCGCAATGCTTAGAACGCTCGGCGATCAGGTCAGCCAAATCGCGTTCGACTTCGTCGAAGCGAAGCCGTCCGTGAGTCAGCTGAGCGAGATGTTCGGAACACCAAGAGAAGTCCGACGGGGCATGTTGTACGAGCACACCTCGAACGTGAGTGGCGTGAGGTTCCGGCTCTTGGCCGAGCCTTCCGAGAAGCCGGCAAACGAAGACAGTCTCGTTCGACGACTCGTCATCGAGACCGCCCGATCGCGCTGATTCATTCTCCGCGAAGCGCGAGTGCTTGAATTCGTTCGACGACGCGCTCATCCGCAGGCGGCAGGGAGTAGTCGTCGATCTCCTCCGGCGTCACCCATGCGTGATCGGCGATTTCGATGTTACGGACTTCGCCGGCACGAAGCTCGCAGAGGTAGAACAGCAGCAGGACGTCCTTTTCCGGGTAGCTGTGGTGGGTCACGTCGAGGATCTCAGCGACCTCGACCTCGATCCCGCACTCCTCTAGGCACTCACGCACGAGCGCATCCTCAGGAGCCTCTCCCTCTTCGAGTTTTCCGCCAGGGAACTCCCACATCCCGGCGAGGTGCTGCCCCTTGGCGCGACGCGTGAGCAGCACCCGGCCGTCGCGGATGATCACCGCAGCGGCAACGACGATGGGCACCTCAGGGCGTCTCCCCGATCGCGCGGAGCAACTGCGCCTTGGCGACTCGTAGCCCGATCGCCGAGTCGACCACATCAACCTGGGCACGAATCAGCTCCGACTGTGCCTGCAAGAGCGTCGTGGTGTTGACGATGCCGGCTTGGAGCTGCTCGCGGGTGACGCGGTAACCTTCACGCGCCGCGCTGAGGCCGAGCCTGGCGGATTCCATCGCCGACCGAGCAGCGAGCATCCCATGATAGCCCTCCGCGACCTCTACCCGAATCGCGATCTCGAGCTGGTCTACATCCGCATAGGCTCGCTCCAGCTCCGCCTGGAGTTGCTTGGAACGCCCCTGCGCGCGGACGGTGTCGTTCGGCGCCCATCGGATGACAGCGCCCGCTTCCCAAGTCGCCGCGAATCGTTCCTGCTGGGGAAAGACCCGGAGGTTCGGGTTCGAGTACTGGGCACTCCCGCGAATGAGCAGGTCGGGGAGCTTGCCCCCGATGGCTGACCGAAGCTGATGCTTGCTCGCCTCGACATAGGCGCGCAACGCACGCAGATCCGGTCGCTCCCGAAATGCTCGTTCCTTGAGCGCACTCTCCGGCTCCGTGGGAACGCCGTCCACTGGTTCGGAGAGGTCCTCGCCCAGCGTCGGAAGGTCTTCGGTGTGCATCAGGGCTTGCAGCGACCGTGTGGCAACCTGCAAACCAAACTTGGCGCGTTCGACCGCCACCCTCGCCGCCTCTTGCTGCGCTTCGACTCTCAGCAGATCGACGCGGGCAGCGGAGCCTGCCTGCACCAGAGATTCGGTTTCCTTCCGCTGCGACTCGGCGGCTTCGAGCGCAAAGTTGGCTACCCCGAGACCTGCCTCAGCGCGCGCGAACTCGTAGTAGGCCTGCCTCGCCGCAAAGGCGACATTGTTCCGCTCCGCTTCAATTTGATAAGCCGCCGAGATCTTGTTCTTCTTCGCCGCGCGATACGCAGGCAACGCTTCGGCAAGCGAATCGGTGAATGAGTACATGAGCGTCGCATCGCTTGCGATCTGCTGAGTCAACGAGGGGAAGTCGACCGGGATGGAGAAGGAGATGGTGTTCCCATCTTGGTCCTCGAGCTCGCCCGCGAGGATCCCGCTGTTGTCGACGGGACTGAGTCGGGTATAGCGGCCGAGGAGCTCGAGCCGCGGGACCAGGGCCGACATCGCTTGCATCGCCCCTCCCTTGGCATCGAGCAACAGAGTCTTGGTCCGATCGAGATCCGGCGAGGTCGCCACGATTTGAGTGACTGCTTGAGTCGAGGTCAACCCACCCGCCACATAGAGCGAGCGAAGGGCCTCCGCGGCAGCGTCGTCCTTAGGTCGGGCCGAGGGAGAACCCTCTGTTTGCCCCGCTGTCTCCGACTCCACCTCGGGCGGCGCCTGCGCATGGACGGGGGCCGTATGCAGACCGAGAAAGATGCCCGCGACACCAATGAAAACCGAGAATCGATGACTAGCCATGAATGCTCCTTGCCCAAGACATGATACGCGAGCGGCCTTCCGGCCAGCTTGCCGCGCCCGCGGCGCTAATCTATAGCGGCGCCTATGGCTCAGGGACTCAAAGTTGCGGTGGTCGGAGCCACCGGAATGGTGGGCGCGGAGATGCTGCGTGTGCTCGAGCAGCGCGATTTTCCGATAGCCGAGTTGGTGCCCGTGGCATCGGCTCGTAGCGCCGGCAAGACCGTCACCTTCAAGGGCACCGAGCACACGGTCGTCGAGATCGCACCCGAGGTCTTCGAGGGAGTCGACCTCGCGTTGTTCTCGGCGGGTGGCGGCACGTCTCGCGAGTGGTCGCCCATCGCGGCCAGCAAGGGCGCCCTCGTGGTCGACAACTCCTCGGCCTTCCGGTCGGACCCGGAGTGCCCGCTGGTCGTCCCCGAGGTGAACGCCGAGGCAGCCGCCAACCGGCCCAAGGGCATCATCGCCAACCCCAACTGCTCGACCATCCAGATGGTCGTCGCTTTGAAGCCCCTTCACGATGAAGGTCGCCTCAAGCGAGTCGTCGTCGCCACCTACCAGGCGATCAGCGGCTCGGGGGCCACCGCCGTCGCCGCGTTCGAGGAGCAGGAGCGCGCCACCGTCGACGGCGGCGAGGTCGACAAGAGCAAGCTTTCCGGTCAGTTGAGCCGCAATCTTCTCATGCACTGGACCCCTGACGCCGAGACCGGCTACCAGGAAGAGGAGCTGAAGATGGTCTCGGAGACCCGCAAGATCTTCGGGGACCCTGACATTGCTGTCTCGCCAACGGCGGTCCGCGTGCCGGTCATCACCGCGCATAGCGAGGCGGTCACGGTGGAAACCCACAAGCCGATCTCGGCCGCCCGCGCACGCGAGCTCCTGAGCAAGGCCGACGGCGTCGTCGTGGTCGATGACTTCGCGAACGGCATCTACCCTCAGCCGATCGACGCGGCGGGCCAGGACCCGGTCTACGTCGGCCGCATCCGAGCAGATGTGGGCAATCCGGGCGGCATCCAGATGTGGGTCGTCTCGGACAACCTCCGCAAAGGCGCCGCCCTGAACGCCGTCCAAATCGCCGAAAAAGTTCTATTAAAGTGACGAAATGTCAGGGCTTGGCGTAGAAGAAGGGCGGATCATGTCAGTTTGTCCGCCGACCTCTCGAAAACACTCGGCTTTTGGGCTTGCACGGTTGGCCCGGGTATTGCACGGACGTTGGGGTATGCGTAACGGAATCTTATTCTTGGCCACCCTGATCGCAGCGCTCACGGCGCTCGCCCCGGTGTCGCTCGCTCAGGAGCAAATCGACGCCGTCACCCAAATCAACGGCGAAACTCTGCCTTCGGATGCGTCGAAGGTGTACTTCAACGCCGCGAACTGCGCAGATCCGGCGAGCACGACGTACGAGCTCACCCTCACCAACGCAGCCTCCGTCACGCAAGCATATCTGTGGGCGGGCACCCAACAGGCCGGCTGCGAGCTGAACGAGAAGCGAACCGACCAGCAGCTGCTGTGCCGGGAGATGGCCAACAGCACGCCGTCTCAGGTCGGGGACAATGCGACTATCCTCAGCTTGTCGCTCCAGGATCTCGTCAATACGGAAATCGTGGATTGCGAGAACACCGCTCTGGCCGGCCAACCCTACTGGATCTACGCGTTCCGAAACGACAACCCGGGCGGAACCGACGTGACGACCGACGGCTACGGCATCGCTGAGATCTACGTCGACGTGACTCCGCCCCAACCACTGTCGATCACGAGCGGTCTCGACCAGGATGGAACCCAATTCGAAATCACATGGTCGAGCCCTGCGGACTCGAACGAAATCCAACTCTACAGGTTGTGGCGCCAGGACCCCGGCGCGTCTGCGCCAGTCGACACCGAGCTCACCGAGGCAGGCACCAAGACGAGCTGGACCATCAACGCAAGTACCCTCAACCTAGGGGTCGGGGAGTCCACGTCGCTTTTCGTCACCGCCGTAGACATGGCGGCCGTGACCGCGGGCAATGGCAACGAGGGCGACGTTTCGGAAGCAACCGCCACAGTCGTTACTTTTTCAGAAACGCTCGGGTTCTGTGACGACCCCAACGTGGATTGCTCAGGGTGTTCCGTGTCGCCGTGGGCGCTTGCGAACGGTCGGTCGAGCTCCCGAATATGGGTCATCGGCCTGCTCTTTGCCACGGTGTTGGTTTGGAGGCGCCGTAGGTGAAGACACTCGCCCCAGGATTGATGCTGGCGGTCGTGCTGGGGCTCGCGCCTGCCGTCGCGGATGCTCAGCCTGTTGGCGTGAGCGACCAGCCAGGTTGGAGCCCGGAGGGCTACGCTCTCTCATTCGGCGTCGGTGCCTACAAGCCCGACCCGGGAAGCGACTCCTTTGATCTGGTCTACCCGGGAGACAACGGTCCGATTTTGCTCGCCGAGTTCGACCTCTACCTTTACCGCATTCCATTCATCGGCCCGATCGGCATCGGCATCCAGGGGGGTTGGTCTGCTTACTCGGGCAGCGCCTGCCGGGCGGATTCTCCGCCGGGCAGTTGCGTGGCATCGAGCGACAGCGCGAAATTCACCCTGTTTCCGCTCAACGCGATCGTAGCGTTGCGAATTGACGCGCTGGCGCGAAAAACTCCCGTCCCCATCGTGTTCACCGGCAAGGTTGGCTACAACACCGTCTTCTTCAAGGAGGCAGCGGGCGCGAAAGAGAGCCGGGGGCGCAGCCATGGCTTCGGCTGGGGTGTCCAAATCGCCCTCGAGCTCAACTTCGTCAATCCGCGTCGCGCGAACGCGCTGGATGAAGACTTCGGAATCAACAGCTCGTTCTTCTTCTTTGAGCTGGCGGGTTCGGATGCGAACAACCGCGCCCCGGTGGGCGACAAGTTCTACTTCACCGGCGGCGTCGGACTCACGTTCTAGGGCCTGCGGGGTGGTTCACCCTGCGTTGGCCGATCGAACGCGTCTCCCGGCCCGTCGAAACGGGCGAGCTCGATCTCGACCAGCGTGAGGCCACGAGCCGGAGCGGTCTGGCCCGCGTCCGTTCGGTCGGCGTCCTCGCGCAGCATCGCAGGAATGGCATTTGCCGAGAGCCAGCCACGTCCGACGTCGACCAGCGTCCCCGCCATGATGCGCACCATGTTCTTCATGAACGAGTTACCGACGACTTCGATCGCCACGAGGTCCGGCCGTCCGTTCCATTCGCGCAGCACGTTCACCTCGAACATCTCGCGGACTACGATTTCGCGCTGATCACCCGCCTGCCGAAACGCGTGGAAGTCGTGGCTGCCGACGAAGTGGGCCGCCGCCGCCTGCATGGCTTCGACGTCGAGGTAGTCTTCGATCCGTACACCGCGACGCTCCACGTCCTTTCGCATCCCCTTCGGGCCAAGCTGCCAGGCCTGCTTCCGAATGAGCGGGTCACGCTGCTGTCCGCAGCGGACGACGTAGCGGTAGCGTTTGTGGGCGGCGTGGAAACGCGGATTGTAGCGACGGTAGCAGGGCTTGCTGTCGTGAACGACGATGTCTTCCGGGAGGCGGGCGTTGAGCCCGCTCGTCCAGCCGTCGGGCGGCACCTCGATGGCGGCGGCGAAGCTCGCGATCTGGCCGAGGGCGTGAACCCCGGCGTCGGTCCGGCTGCAGCCCCGGACCGGACCGTGCTCGATGCCCATCTCGTCGATGGCCTCCTCGAGCATCCCCTGGACGGTCCGAAGCCCCGGCTGCGCCTGCCAGCCGTGAAAGCCGGTCCCGTCGTAACCGACGCAGACGCAAACACCGTGCATGAACTGAGGTTTGTCACCCATCACTAAATCGCGCCGCACGCTAGCGCGGATGGGCCGCGTTGCCTATCGTT
>JBLYYU010000521.1:0-21346 GCA_048550275.1 Polyangiales bacterium | reverse complement strand
TGTCCTTCGGAAAGCCATAGCTTGTAGTCCGCGCCGAGCGTTTCGGACCGGGCGCCCTTGACGACTTCGAGCCGGCCGCTCTCTTCGAGAAGAGGCGGCAGCTCGGGAATGAAGGAAGCGCGGTCTCGCGAGTGCGGATGCTTGGCGCGTTGCCAGGCATCCCAGCTCACGACGAACGTCGCATTTGGAAACAGCAGGCGCATCGGTGCCTCCGGATCGTAGGCGCTGAGCAGCCCGCCGGCGTGATCGAAGTGAAGGTGCGAGAGAACGACGCAATCGACTTCCTCGTGAGAGGATCCCGCCTTTTGCAGGTTTTCGAGAAGGACATGACGCTCTTCTTGAATGCCAAAGCGGTCGCGAAGCTGAGGCGGGAAGAAGGCACCGACTCCGGCCTCGAAGAGGATTCGGCGATCGCCGTCTTCAATCAACAGTGCGCGGCAGGACAGTGGAATTCGATTGCGTTCGTCCGGCTGCACCCATTTCTGCCAAAGCGCGCGCGGCGCGTTGCCGAACATCGCGCCACCGTCGAGACGTTGTGAATTGCCGAGGATTGACCAGGCTCTTCGCTTCCCCATGGGCCGAGCCTATCAGGGTAGGGGTGGCGATTGAAGTCAGTGTCGAACGACGTACACGTTGGACACAGCATGCCGGACGACGCGTTCGGCAACGCTGCCGATCAGCCAGCGCTCCATACCGCCCCGCCCGTGTGAGCCAACGATGATGAGATCTACGCCGTGCGCCTCCGCGTAATTGCAGATCGCCTTGGCGGGCGCATGATCGGAGGTAACGGCGAGCTCGACTGGAACGTCTGCAAGATGGCTGTCGCGGAGCTTTGCGAGCTCGGCCTCGAACGCAGCTTCGTCAAGGTTGGACGGTGGCTCTAGCACCGCCTGGGGCGGGATGAACGACTGTGGATCTGCGATGTGAATCAGCGTGACTTTGCTGCCGTTCGCTCTCGCGTACTCCCCAACTTCTTGCAGCGCTTTCGTGGAGTGCTCCGAGAAGTCGATGCATGCCAGGATATGCTTTGCGGCCATGCTCGAAACCTATCATCTTTCGCATATGGACGGCATCTGGCGACTGTGCTTGGTTCTTGGTGTGATTGCCTGTTCGACCCTCGCGCTCGGCTGCGAAAAGGGCGCCGGTGCTGAGGGTACTACGGCGGCCACGTCGAGCAGCGAGGGCGGCGAGTCGCGTTCTTCCCGACCCTCGCGCTCCGAGATCGCCTGCCATCTGCACTCTTGCGCGCCGCCCTACTACTGCAACCGCGATAAGGGCGTCTGCGAGCAGCTCCCGTGCGCTGAAAGCCGCGATTGCCCGTATGGCTACAAGTGCGACCTCGGGCGGAACGTCTGCCAGTAGGCCGAATCGGCGAATGTAAGCGCCGCTAACTCCTTGCTCACGCGCATGTAAGCGCTGCTAACTCTCCTATCCAAGCCATGTTAGCGTCGCTAACATTGGGGTCAGCGGTTCCGTTGGGTCGCCAGAATCAAAAAGTTAGCACCGCTTACATGTGAACCCGCGAGAAGTAAGCGTTGCTAACATCTCGTGGTAGCCTCGTCGAATGGCTGGGGCGGAGAAGTCGTACCACCACGGGAACCTGCGCGAGACGCTGCTCGCTAAGGCGCTCGACTTGGTGGACGCCAACGGCGCCGATGCGGTGAGCATTCGCGCCCTGGCGCGCGAAGTCGGGGTCTCGTCTGCGGCTCCATTCCGGCACTTCGCGGACAAGCAGGTGCTTCTCGATGAGATTGCGAATCGCGCCGCAGCGGAGCTCCGCGCCAAACTCGACGCCGCGACCCACGATGGCGACGACGCCTTGACGCAGTTCCGTGCGATGACCGTCGCCTATGTACGCTTTGCGGCCGAGCACCCGCACCTTTTTCAGCTCATCCAGGCCTCGCCTAGCGTGTCCGGAGCTTTCTTGGGTGAGGTCAACGATGAGCGAAGACTGAAGTTGATCGCGCTCATTTATGAGGGTCAGAACGCCGGTCTGATCCCGGATGTGGATCCGGAGCTGATCGCGCTGACCAGCGAGGCGCTGACGCATGGGCTTGCCCGGATGGTCGTCGATCAACACCCCAGAGTCAGGGGCCTCTCCTCGGAAGAAGCTCGGAAGTTGGCGCTTGCGGCGACCCAGCTGCTTCAAACCGGAATTGGCCTCTCTTAGGCTTGGTGGAGCACCCGTTTTGGGCGCCCCGACGGGATTGACCGGCCACTCCCGGGACCCGATAGTCCGCGCCATGATCAAGATCGGAATCGTCGCCTTCGCTCTCGCATTGTGCTCCTGCCAAATGGCCTCCCCGCTCGACCGGCCTGGCGATCAGCTAGCTCCGGACGTCCCCGAGCATGACGCACACCCTGCCGGCGCGGCAGCCGCCCCGATGGAGCTTCCCGAGGGTTCATCCTCCGAGGCTGACATTCGGGCCGCGCTCAGCGGAGGTGTTCCCGGTGGTCGTTGGAAGGAGGGGCTTCTCTACGAGGGCATTCGACCGCTCCCCTGGCTCAAGAGCGCGTCCAACTGGTTTCCGCGAACCGAGGACGTTCAACCCCAGGAGATGCGAATCATCTTCATGGGGACGGCGCCCTTCATTCGACCGGGTCAGATGAACACGTCGATATTCGTGCAGCTAGGCAACGGGGAGAACTTCGTCTTCGACATCGGTGAGGGCTCGGTCGCGAACTACATCGCGTCCGGCTTCGCATTGAACGAGCTCGACAAGGTCTTCATCACGCATCTACACGTCGATCACTTCGGCGCGCTTCCCTATCTCGCGATGTTCGGCGGATGGTCGGGTCGCTGGCACAAGAACCTCGAGATCTACGGCCCCTCGGGGCGCACTCCGGAATACGGGACAGCAAAGATGGTCGAGGGGATGAAGATGATGCTCGGCTGGCACATCGATGCGTTCAGTGTCTTTCCCGTTGGAAAGGCCTGGGACTTCGAGGTTCACGAGTACGACTTCCGTGACAACGGCGGCGTGATCTACGATGAGCACGGCGTTCGCGTCATCCATTGGCAGCGTTCGCATGCCAAGGATGGCGCCAGCGGCTATCGCCTCGACTGGAACGGACTGTGCTTCGTGTGGACCGGCGACGGCCGCCCGAGCCATCTGGACGAGAAATACGCGAAGGGCTGCGACGTGTACGTGACAGAGATGCAGCCGGAGCTGGTCGAAATCAGCTCCGGTGTCCAGGGCGTTCCGCCATTTCTCGGGCGCTACACGATCGACACACACCACACTCCCGGGTACGCCGCGGGCTATCTCGCGAATCGAGTCCAGCCGCGTCTGTTCATGACGACGCACATGCCGTTCGACCCGTACCTCAATGAGGAGGCCGTGGCCGAGGTTCGCGAGCACTGGAAGGGCCCATATCATTTCGGCGCGCCGGACGGGATCGTCGTCAACGTCACCAAGGAGGCGATCTGGGTCCGTGAGGGGGTGATCCCCGACTATCCGAACAGTCGCGCGCCCCAGTTCGACTTGTCGGGCGGCAAGTTGGTCGTGCCTCACCCGCCTACTTCACGCGCCGAGATCCAGGAGCCGTTCGTCAGGCAACAGGAGATCGACCCACGCGACTACTACCCGCGCGACTACCATCCTGAGCTGCTGACCGAATGGCCGGTCGAGAGCGACCTCGTGATCCCCGCCACGGCGCTTCCGGAACAACTGAAGCAGTCGATGGGCGAGGCGCACCGAAAGAAAGCGGCGAACCTCGAAGCGCTCCGAGACGCAGCGTCCGACTAGAACCCGGTGAGCTCGTAGTCTTCGGTTCGAAGTTTGCGTGAGCGGAGGACGTACTCCGCGGCGAAGCCGGGGTAGAGCGAGCGGTTGGTTCCGTCTTCGTTGAGGTACCAGCTGTTACAGCCGCCCCAGACCATGTGCTTCATGCGCGCCTGAATGCCTGCGTTGTACTCGTCCTGAGCCTCTTTGCGGACCTCGATGGATTTCAGCTCGCCAGATCGAAGCTTCTCGATCGCCTGCAAGGCGTGTGCGATCTGCGCTTCGGTGTAAACCAGGACCGAGGTATGGCCGGGGCCGGTGTTCGGGCCCATCATGATGAACCAGTTTGGAAAGCCGGCGACGGACATTCCCTTGTACGCGGTGGCGCCCCCGGCCCAGGTGTCGTCGAGAGTCCGGCCGTTCCGCCCTATGATCGGAAACGGCGCATTGGCGAGGCCGAGCTTGTATCCCGTTGCGAGCACGATAGCGTCCGCTTCGTGAAAACTGCCGTCCATCGTTCTCACGCCGCCCCGCTCGATCGCCTGGATCGAATCCGTGATGAGGTCCACGTTCGGTCGCTCGAAGGCTGCCCAGTAGTCGTCTGAAACGAGTACGCGCTTGCACCCGAACTGAAAGGTCGGCGTCAGCTTCTTTCGAAGCGCGGGGTCCTTGACCTGCCTGCGTAGGTTCCACTTGGAGAGGAGCACCCCGAGCGCAGACAGAATCTTCGAGTTGAAGAAAACCACTGGCCCACGCATTTCGCTGACCCAGTATTTCGCGAAGCGACTTGCGCGAAGCAGGAACGGCACACGCGTCAGCAAAGCGCGAAGCCAGTTTGGGTAGACCCGGTCGAACTTCGCGACCACCCAGGCCGGGGTTCGCTGAAAGACCGTCAGCATGGCGACGAGCGGGGCAATGGTCGGTACGACTTGCACCGCGCTTGCGCCGGTCCCGACTATCGCCACGCGTTTGCCGCTGAGGTCGACGTCGTGGTCCCAGCGCGCGGTGTGGATCATGGGCCCTTCGAACTCGTCCATGCCGGGGATCTGTGGGTACGACGGATCGACCAGACCGCCGACGCCAGCCAACACCGCGCGAGCGACGAACGTTTCGCCGTCGCCAGTCGTTAGCGTCCATGTTCCGGCGTCTTCGTTGAAGCGCGCCTCTACGATTTCGGTGTTGAGCCGCATCTGGTCGCGGAGCCGATGCTTGTCGACGACGCCCAGCAGGTACTCCTGGATTTCCCAGGACGTCGCGTAGCGTCTGCTCCAACCTGGATTCTGCTCGAACGAGAGAGAGTACACGTGCGATGGGACATCGCAGGCTGCACCTGGGTAGTTGTTGTCGCGCCAGGTGCCGCCAATTTCGCCGGCGCGTTCGAAGATGGTGAACGACCGAATGCCCGCTTTCTTCAGCTGAATCGCCGCGCCGATCCCCGCGAAACCAGCGCCGATGATCGCGATCGGAAAATCGTTCCGTTCTTCCACGGGGCCGCAGGCTAGGTCAGGGTGACCGTCAATGCCAGCGTCAGCGTTGCGCAGAATTTGCGCGCCATGTTTCGAGCTCCGCACCGATCAGCGCGAGCTGTTCGCTGGTATCACGGCGTGCTCGCCCCGAACGCCAGGTGGCGTCGCGAGGTCGTGGAGTTCGGGCGGCCCCAGCTCGAGCGCGCGTCATCTCCAGCAGGCCGTGAGTCGAACGGGGACCTCCGTTGGATCTCTCCCGACGCGCGGCTCTCCGCTACGCCCTCAGAGCGGGCTCCACTCGCATTCGCCCTCCCCGAAGATGTGACCCTGGGTGCCGAGCTGCGCGCGAATGAAGTCCCAAGCGTTCGAGATGGGTGTGATCGGCCCTCCGGTCAGCTCATACGCGCCGGCCGGGGGCGAAGGGAAGAGACTTCCCACGTCGGTGGCACCTTCGAAGTCGGCCTGTGTCAGCACGCCATTGGAGTCGCCATCCTCGATGTCCCAGAGCCACTGGGCCAGTCGGACCACGTTTCCTTCTTCTTCGGGGAAACCATTGAAGAAGATGTGGTCGCCGTGAAGCGTGATATCTACGGTGGAGTTTCCGGCGACGTTGACCCCCGGTTCCATCCCGTCGCGGGCGCAGTTCGTGTACACGGTCGGAACGTCCGCCTCGATCAGGAAGCTCTTCGTCGCCCCGTCGGACACCTGCGTGATCGTACCCTCGATGACGTAGCTCCAGCCATTGGCGACCATCGCGTCGATGTCCTCGGTTTCGACGTCGTTGATGTTGATCACGCCATCAGAGGGTGGAGGCGTCTCGAACCCAAAGCTCGTGTACTGCCCCGTCGCGATACCGTTGAACGCCGTGAGCTCCGGCTGGGTGCTCGGAAGGCTCGCGAAATCTGCGACGGCCAACGCCGTGCTGCTCTGGGGGTTGGCGCCGCCGACCTGACTCATCGCCACCTTGCCAATGGAGACGATGTACCGATTGAATCGGACGTTGAAGCCATCGAGGATGTTCTCGTTGCCGCTGCCTGCGTCGAGGCCATTCGAGATGGTCTCCTCGGCGGCGAGCACGACCGATAGATTGCCGTTGTCGCTTCCTCCCGTGCTGCTGCTCCCGCAACCCAGGCTGAACACGGCAAGCCACGCAGCCCATTGCATCTCACTTGCGAATTTCATTCGTCGCTCCTCTCGGATTGTTTTGGCCTTCACGGACCCGCTTCTGCGGCGGTCCACGTGAAGTTGGGAAGCCCGTTGGCGGTCATTTCGATCACCAGCGTGCTGTAATCTGGGTCATTGGGCTCTAGCTGAACGCTCCCCGATCCATCGTCCAAGGCGGCCAAGCGCGCGAAGTCCACCGACTGCCACCATGCGTTTGGATCGAAGGTGACCGTCAGCGACGTGGGCTCGTTCGTGACTTCTTGAAAGGTTCGGACACCGTTCACCGCGGGGGTTCCGGGGTTCGCGACGAGGACATCCACGTTGGCTTCGAAGGCGAAGCTCGATGGGCAGCTGGTCGCTCCCGGGCAACAGGTTTCGGGATCGGCCACACAGCTCGCCGTGCCGGAAAACTGAGCCGAGTGCCCTTTCGGCGCGTAGCTCGAGCTTTCGGAGCGAACGACTGCAGGTCCCTCGGGAACGCCAGCAAGCGCTTCGGGGAGAGGCTGGGTCAAGAGCCAGACGATACCGTAGTCGAAGAACGCGGTACGCACGCTGCCCGTCGTTCCGTAGAGAGGTCCAATGGGCTGTCGACTCGGGTCGAGACCGTCGAGTGTGCTGCCGTCCAGGTACTCGAGGATGGCGACTTCGCAGCGGCTCGAGAGCGCGCTGTCGGTTGCGCAGAAAAAGATGGGCCCGAAGCCGAGCGTCGCCTTCGAGAGGGTCACCTCCCACCCGTCCTTGGTGAACGGCTCGACCGCGGTTCCCTGCCCTTCGAAGGGAATTTCGACGAAGCCGCCTCTCGTTTGGCCGCAGGCGGAAGCCACGAACAGCAAGAGCGCCCAGGTGAATGCACGCGTCATAGCTGAATCCCTATGGTGAAGAAGAGGGTGCGCGGGCGGCCGGCGCTGATGTGCCGTGCCGGGATTCGCGAGCCCGTCGCGTCGGGATTCCAATCCGAGACGAAGACGAACTCGTTGCCGGCGTACTGTTTGTCGAGAAGGTTGAAGACTTGGAAGCCTAGCTCGAGGAACCACCAAGACAGGCGCGCGGAGAGGTCCAGGAGCGAGAAAGGGCTGGCGGACTGCGAAAAAGGAAGGGGGCGAGACCCGATGAAGGTGTAGCCGAGCCCGAGGTGCCCGTGGAGCGGATACTTCCCAAGGTCGACCAAGTCGTCGCCTGCACCGACGTCGAGACGAACGATCCACGGAGGGATGAATGGAAGAAGATCCCCCTCGGAGAACGCGGGGGTTGGGTTTTCTACCGTCGAGGGTGGCGGCCCGTCGAGGACTGCGCTGACGTAGGTCACCGAAACCGAGCCGACGAGCCATGGGAGCGGGTTCGTGACCGCGTAGAACACGAAGCCGGTTCGACTCGTCGGTCCGATGTTTTCGAGTCGCCCTTCCGCCGCGTCGAAGAAGACGTCGTTGTCGAGCCATGTGCGGTATCCGGTGAGCGTCAGCTTGAGCTGCTCCTCGGGAAAGAGGCGGAAACGGACCCCAAAATCGAGCGAACGGACTTTGGTAAACGGCGCGATCTCGCCGTCGACGAGCGTACGCGCCTGCGGTGATCGAAAACCCTCTCCGTACGCCCCGACGATGTCGAACCATTCGGTTGGCTTCCCAGTGAGCGCCAACCTCGGCCCTGCGACGACTCCCGCGGCGGTGCGTCGATATCCGGGAATGAAGGTGTCTGGTCGGAAGTCTGGAACGAAGTTGCCGAGGTTGTCGTTGATGTCGAAGAACAGCACGTCGGCCCGCACGCCGCCCTTCACGTTGAAGTACTTGCTGAAGTCCCAGTCGAGATCGACCCAGAGCCCGATGTCCGCTTGCACGATGTCCGCATCCACACGCCGGTCCCAGGTCTGATTCGAGGGCGCCTGAATGAGGTTCTGCGCCTGAGGATTGATGAGATCGACGCGACTCGACACCCCCATCTCGACGGTGCCTTTCGCGTTGTCGGCAGGCTCGAAGCGCGCCGTGCGATGCCGGGCATTGCCTCCGATGACGAAGCGTCGGTCCCGCTGCTCGATCAGGTCACCGCGGCCGACCCAGTCGGGGTTGATCTGGGAGCGCTCGGTGAAGCCGGTGAAGTTCTGTTGAATACGGAAGTCGTGAAGTTGGAGCCAGATGTCGAAGCTGGTGTTCTTGCGGTTCTCGCCCCGGCGCTCGCCGTGAACGCCTAGGATGCCGCCGGCGTTGAATGCGTTTTGCGCCCGCGCGGTCGGGTAAGGGTACACGTCATAGAACCCGACGGAGCCGTCTTCGATGTCGTCGGCGCGAAGCACCCCCGCCGAGTTGTAGCGCGCGCCCCAGAAGGCTCCGTGGACGCGGAAGCGCCAATCCTGCTTCCCAAAACCCGCCTGGAACATGGCAGAGCCGCTGATCCCATCGCGGTTCTCACCGAAGCCATCCGAGCGCCGAAACTGGAACGCGCCGAAGGTGTCCCGGTCTTTGTCCTTTGGCGCGAAGATCCCGACCTGCCGGAAGGTCCGGAATGATCCCAGCTCCGTCTTTGCGTAGATTCCGCGGCGCTCGACGCCGAGATCGAACTCCACGGTGCCTGCCACCGCGAAGTCTCCTTGCGCAGGATCATAGACCCCCTCGATGACCCGCAGCTCGTGCACTGCCTCGGGGACGATGAAGTCGAGATAGCTGTAGCCCTGCCCGTGGATGTTCGAGGGCTGGTTGAGCGGAACCTCGCCGAGCTTCAGCTCGATGTCCTGCCCGTGCTCGGCGTTGAAGCCTCGAAGATAGAGAAAGCCTCCGGCCGCATCGCCTTCGACGTTGGCGACGTAGAGACCCGGCGCTCGTTGGAGTAGGTCGTTGGCCGATACTGCGGGGGCGGCGTCGAGAACCTTCCGGTCGATGGTGAAGTCCGCGGCTCCGCGACCCTGCGCGCGAAGCTTGTCGGCGTCGACCTCGGCCGTCGTCTCGAAATCCGAGGCGGGGGTGGCCGGCGCGACCGCAGCGGGCACGTTCGGAGGCGGCGGCCCTGGCGTCACGTGGGGCACGTCTTGCGGTTCGTGCGTGTCTCCCTCGTGCGGAGCATCTACCGTGGGCGGCTCGAAATGGACCGCGACGCGAATGCGACTCGAGACAGGGGTGTCGCCGCGCGTGGCGGGATCAAACTCCCAGACGCGGACCGCCCGTACCGCCTCGGCGTCGAAATCCACCCCCGCCGAGTGCTCGACCACGACGTCTGCGACCTCGCCAGCGGCGGTCACCGTGATCCGGAGGATTACCGTGGGGTGCAGCCCCTCTTCTTCTCGCCCGGGTGGGTATTGGGGTGCGGGCGCAGCGCGCAGGTGCGGCGGATGGAGCTCTTCCGTGTCGGCGCTCGCGTCGGGGGTCGTATCGCCGCTGGGGTCGGGCGCCGCGTCGGCTTGGACACCGGCGTCGGCCTCGCCTTCCGCGGGCTGCGCACGCAGAGGTACGCTGGCCCAGAGGATGCATACCCCGAGCACAACGGCGCTCCGTGTGTGTCTACGATTGCCTTTCATTCACTGCTCTTGCCTGCCGCGCTCCAACGCGGTCGTGGTTCGTGGGTTGGACGAACGTCAGGCAGGAGGCGAGGTCTTGGGTGCGAGCCGATATCGGTGTGAGCGGACGCTGAAAAGGTCATTCGCCGGCGCGCGGCTCAGCAGAGTAGTGAAACTGTAGGCGCGCCAACCCGAGTCGTCGATCGACGCTGGTGCGTCTCTACGGTCGACCGAAACCGTGCAGTGATCGTGCGCGTCTTCGTGCGCCGGCGACGTACCCTGGACGGAGGCGGAGTCCGCACTCGTGGGCGCATTGGAACCGTGGTGATCGGCGCCGCTGCCGTGAACGAGCTCCCCGTGTTCCGCGCATCGCGAGTGCTCGACGAGGAGCATGTGGCCGCCGCTCGAGCCCTGCAGCATGAGTGCGAGCAGGGCGGCAAGAGCGCAAATATGCCGAATCATGAGGAAATCCGGGAGCTGTCGCATCGCCGAGGTCATCGTGGAGCGCCCAGTATGCGCGAAGCTACCGGGAGATCAATTCGACGCCCATGTGCGCTGGAGTCACTCACCCCCCAGGGCTACACCTTCGTGTGCTCTTGCACGCTAGGATCTAGCTGGGCCTTGGGGGCCCGAGTTCAAATGTCGCGAGACGATCCCACCGAGGTAACACGCCAGCATTTCTTCGAAGACCGGGGCCTCTCCAAAAAGGAGGAGCAGGCGCGGGTCGTCGTGCTTGCCGGTAAGCTCGCGGGTGACAAGTACGCGATCGACTCCGAGCTGACTCTTGGGCGCGGCGACAATGCGAACGTGCAAATCGACGACACCCTCGTGTCTCGAATCCATGCGCGCATCTATCGGCATGCCAACGGTTCGTACCTGATCGAGGATCTCGAGAGTCGGAATGGGACCCAGGTCAACGGGATGGGGATCACGCGTCGCGTCCTGACCTATGGCGACCGGGTTCAGATCGGAAGCTCGCTACTGCTGTTCGCACACCACGATCCGATGGAGGAGCAGGTCGCGCAACGACGCAAGCTCGAAGCGATCGGCCGGCTCGGGACGGGCGTTGCGCACGACTTCAACAACCTTCTAGGGGCCGTGCGCGCGAGCATCGACTTCCTCACCGCTTTGCCGGGTGAGACCAAGGTCAACGATCCCGATGTCCGCGAGGCCTTCAACGACATTCGATCGGCAGCCTCTGCTGCGACCGAGATGACGAGCCGCTTGCTCGGTTTCGCGCGGGAGGTCGAGCGAAGCCACAGCGAAGTCGATCTCTCCGAGCTTTGCAGGCACGTCGTTCAGCTAGCGCGGCACACATTTCATCGGGGTATCAGCATCGAGGCACGGATTGATAACGGCCTCAAAGTCAGCGGTGACCGAGGTCAGCTTCATCAACTCCTGATGAACCTGCTCATCAACGCGCGAGACGCGATGCCCAATGGCGGCAAGATCAAGATCAGTGCGAAGAAGGCCGACCCGGTCGATCTCGAAAAGGCGCCGCTCAATCCTCTGGTCGCGCACGCGATCATCACCATCGAAGACACCGGGATCGGCATGGACGACGCGACTCGAGAGCGTGCCTTCGACCCGTTCTTCACAACCAAAGGAGACCAGGTTGGGGCTGGGCTCGGGCTCGCCGCGGTTTACGAGATCGCGAAGACTCACAATGGTCACATCACACTTCACAGCGTTCCCAAGCGCGGCAGCGAGTTTCAGGTCGTCTTTCCGCTCACCAGCGAGCGAACGGTCATCCCGACCGAGCCGAGCCTGCCTGCGATCAAGCTCCCGAGCACCCAGCTTCTCATCTTGTTGGTCGACGACGAGGACGTCGTTCGCCGAAGCGCGGGGCGCGTAGTGCGCCAGAGTGGTCACCGGGTGATCTTTGCTAGGAGCGGGGATGAAGCGCTGCGGATCTATGATGAGACACAGCCGCGGCCCGACTTGGTGCTGATGGACCTCAATATGCCCGGCATGACGGGAGATCTGGCTTTCAAGAAGCTCAGGGAGATCGATCCGGATGCGCCGGTAGTGTTCGTGTCGGGTTACTGGGACCGCGACCTCGAGCGAGAGCTTCGAGGCAATGGGGCGCTCGGCTTCGTCCAAAAGCCCTACGAAGCTGCTACGCTCCGGGACGCCATCGTGCAGGCGATGACGGCCCAGACTTCATGATCAAGTACATCGGTTCGAAACGCCTCCTGGTTCCGCACATCGTTCGCGCGGTTTCCAAATTCCCTGAGTCAGGGCGGGTGCTCGACTTGTTCTCGGGCACATCGAGGGTCGCGCGCGGGCTCAAGGAGACCGGTCGGTACGTGATCGCGAACGACCACCTGGCCTACGCCTCGACCCTTGCACGCTGTTACGTTCAGGCCGACGCCGATCGTTGGCTCGCCGAGGCGTCCGGGCTCATCGAAGAGCTTGCGCAGGTCTCACCCGCGCCGGGCTATTTCACTAAGGCGTTTTGTGAAGACGCCCGGTATTTCCAACCCAAAAACGGCGCGCGTGTCGACGCGATTCGCGAAGAGATCGTCGACCGGAGACTTCCCCCGGAGCTCGAAGCGATCGCGTTGGTGTCTCTGATGGAAGCCGCCGACCGCGTCGATTCCACGACTGGCGTGCAGATGGCCTACTTGAAGCAATGGGCGGCGCGCGCAGAAAAGGAGCTCGAGCTCCGCGTTCCTGCGATTCTCCCGGGCCCCGGCGAAGCGCTTCAGCTCGACGCTGTCGAAGCCGCCTCGCGGATCCACGCGGACATCGCCTACGTCGATCCGCCGTACAATCAGCACAGCTACATGGGCAACTACCACATCTGGGAAAGCCTGGTTCGATGGGACAAGCCCGAAACCTACGGCATCGCCAACAAGCGGGTGCAGTGCAGGGATTACCAGAGCGACTTCAATTCCAAACGGCGAATTCGGCAGGGCCTGCGGTCCGTGTTTGCCGCGCTGCGTCCCAAGCATCTGCTGGTCTCCTTCAGCAACGAGGGCCACGTGGACCGGGACGAGATGATCGATCTCCTGTCTGACCGTGGGCACGTCGGGGTGGTGGCCGTCGATTTCAAACGCTACGTCGGCGCCCAAATCGGCATTCACAACCCGAGCGGCGAAAAAGTCGGGCGCGTGAGCCACCTGCGCAACAAGGAGTACCTCTTCGTCGTCAGCGAGCGGCGTGACACCGTGGATTCGGTCGTTGCAGCGATCGACTCGAGTATCGAGAGCGCGGCGCTTGCGTCGGGACCGGCGAAGCGCAAAAGAAAGAGCCATGAATCTGAACGACGTGTTGAGTGACGAGACCCGAAGGGCCTCCGTGATCGAAGATGTGTGCCGCTTGGTCGACGACGAGGTGGGGAAGCAAAAAGGCCTCGGCGGCGTGGCGGTCAAGGCCGGATACAAGCTGGTTCAGGGCGTGAAGCCTGGGTTCGTCCGCAACGTGGTGCAGACCCTGCTTCCCGACTTCGCGACCGCCCTCGATCCGATCGTCGAGCATGCGCAAGCTCAGGGCCAGGGTGTGGGCGACTACTTCCGCTCCAACAGTGCACAGATCGCCGAAGCCCTGCTGGCGGTCACCGACGGGCGCGTGGAGGGCTCGGACCACGGTTCGGTCAAGGGCGCCTACGGCAAGCTTCGGGGATCCGCGCGCAAGAACGTCGAGGGTGCCGTTCCCGGTCTCGGCAAGATCATCGAATCCTATCTTTGAATGCAGTATTTCGACGACATTCACGTTGGCGACGCGAAGGAGTCGACGGAGGACTACGAGCTGACCGCCGAAGAGATTGTCAGCTTCTGTTCGAAGTGGGACCCTCTTCCGTTCCACGTCGATGAAAACGCGGCGGCGGCGACGCAGGTCGGCAAGCTATTCACGTCCGCGGTCCACTCAATCGCGATCGCCATCCGGCTAGGGCACCAGATGAACGAGGAGCCGGTCGCGACCGCGATGGGGCTCGGTTGGGACGAGGTGCGGTTCCATTCGCCGGCCTGCGTAGGCGATCGCCTGCGGGTTCGTGGTGAGGTGATTGAAGTTCGCCTGTCCGAGAGCAAGCCGGGGCTCGGAATTGTGCGGAGTCGCCTCACCCTCAGCAATCAGAGTGGTGAGAAGGTGATCAGCCTCAAAGCGGCTGCGCTGATTCGGCAGCGACCGCAGTAGAGCCGGCTGCGACGAGCATTCGCACTACCGAAGCCCGCGTCCGATCGCGAAGCTCGACTGCTGCTTCGGGTTCTTCGAGGTCGAGGTTCGGGTAGAGAGGTGCCCCCATTTGCACCGTCACGAGGCGTTCGTCGCGGCTATTGCCACCGCCGGTGTCGACCGCATCTCGCGACATCAGGGTGAACGTGCCGTTGATCGCGACGGGGACCACGGGTTTGCCCGTCAGCACGGCCGCTTGAAAGGCGCCGTTCTTGAAGGCCTTGAGCTCGCCGTCCGGTGTGCGGGTGCCTTCTGGGAAGACCAGCAGCGGCTTGTCGCTTCGAAGAACGCTCTCGAACGCTTCGGTGACGGCGACGGCCGCGTCTTTGCCTTTGTTGCGGTCCACAGGAACGTGACCAGCGAGGCGAAGGTGCCAGCCGAGGAAAGGGACGTTCATCACGGAGCGCTTTGCGGCCCACTTGAAATCCCCAGGGAGGCTCGCTCCCAGGACGAGGATGTCTACCAGGCTCTCGTGATTGCTCGCGTAGACGAAGCCACCCTCGGGCACGTTCTCCTGGCCGCTCGCTTCGATGTACACGTTCAGGCCCTTGGCGGATGATTGACTCCAGCGCTTCGCCGCCCAAGTCGACGCGGCGCCTTTGCTGAGCGGACCGCCTGTGAGGGACACTGCCGTCCAGCCCACGGTCCGGGCTCCAAACGGAACCCACTGGCGAACCCAGCGCCCACGTTGACGCCAGCCCATCTCCCGGCCCTTGCGGAAGATTCCCCACTCGTTGCGTGCCCAGTCGACGGTGTTCTTGAGGCCCATTTCGGTTCTCTTTACCACCCCGCTTCGATCATGAAAAGCCAGGCGCTGAGCTTCAGATTCGGCCGGAAACCGCTGCCCGATCCGCGGTGATCAAGCTGAGAAGGGCGTCGGGTGCGTCGACGTGGACCCAATGGCCGGCATCTTCGATCAGATGAGCCGAAACGCTTGAAATGGAACGGGAAACGCGTGCGAGTCGTTCGCGGTCTGCGCCGGAAACCGCGGTGGATCGTCCGCCGATGATCAGATCCAAAGTGCAATCTTCGCGAAGAGATTCGATGACGTCCCAGGAGTCAGTTCGTGCGTAGTCCTCGATGAGCTCGCGGATCACGCCAAGGTCCGGTCCGAAACGTCGTCCGCCGTCTTCCGTCCGGCGAAGGTTCTTGGCGAGCCACTGAGCGATCGCCTGGGGTTGGCCCGCCTTCACGAGCGCCTCGACAAACGCCTCGCGAGAAGGCCAAGCTCGCGGGAGCTCGGCTAGGGTGGAGAGGACAACGGCCGTCGCGCTCGAGTCTGGATCTGCCGCGCCCGGCGAGGGCGACGCATCGATGACCCATGCCTCCGTCGGGCGTTGGCGTGAACGCAGCCATTCGAGGGTCAGCTTACCTCCGAAGCTGTGGCCGAGCGCGCCGCCGGTTGGCAGCGGAAGCGTGCGCTCGAGCGACTCCAAATCCTCGACTGCCGCTTCCAACGAGTGCGGCCCCTCTAGCCCGAGCGAATCTCCGTGCTCGCGGAGATCGACGAGAGCCGCAGCCCAGTCCGTGCGCGCCTCGACGAAGCGGCGCGCGATCCCTCGCCAGTTCGCTCGGCTGCCCAGAATTCCGTGTAGAAACAGCATGATGCGGTCCGGATGGGCTGATTTGGCGGTGACCAGACTGTGGGCGAGCACCAAGAGGGCTTACCACAGATGAGCGGATAGGCGGCTCAGCGCGCCGCGGCAGGCGTTCGGACTACCGGCACGAGCTGCATCAGCGCCTTTTCGAGCCGCAGCACCGCACTGTTCGACATGGGGCGCCGTTTCGAGCGGACCGAACCGGCGTCGAGGCGATCGAGGTAGCATTGCATTTTTCTTCTCGCCTCGTGGATCCGCCAGGCAATGGTGCCGTCCGTCGTTCCCAGCACCACCGCGGCCTCTTTGTAGCTGAGGCCCTGAAGCGCTGTGAGAACTACCGTGGTTTGCAGCAGGGGAGAGAGCTGATCGAAGGCTTCTAGGAGCGCGCGATACCGTTCGCGAAGCTGAACAGCACGCTCCGGGTCCCCATGTGCGTCCACCGCAACGGCGGCGACCAAACGCGGGTCGTCGAGCGGCACTATCCGTCGGCGCTTCTTGTCCCGCTTCGCGTTCAGAGCTCGGTGCAGAGTGATTCGGTAGATCCAAGTGAAGAACTCGCTCCGACCCTCGAACTCCGGGAGCTTGTGATAGGCCTTGAGGAACGCATCCTGGGTGATGTCGTCCGCATCGCTCGCCTGACCGGTGAGATGGAGCGCTAGGGCATAGACTCGGGGCCGATACTTGCGCACGAGCTCATCGAACGCGGCGCTGTCGCCACTCTTCGCGCGGGCGACGAGCTCAGCCGCTTCTACCCCTCGACGTTGCGCTTCACTTAGTGCCGGTTTCACCCTCAAAAGCCCCCTATCCGTTCAGGACCCCTAAAGGTTACCGACTTTCCGGGCCCATCCCCAAATCCGTGGGTTGAAACGCCCAAACCAAGCTGTTACATCCAACCCGCCTGGACTCGGAAGCCCTTGGAATGGCGAGGAATTCTCTTCTGTAGTCCAGCTGACACCGATGATTACCGACTGGTTCTACGGCCTATTCTCGAATGACCTCGCCATCGATCTAGGCACGGCGACTACGCTCATCTACGTGAAGGGCCGGGGAATCGTGTCTTGCGAACCGTCGGTCGTTGCGGTCCAGGCCGACCCACGCGGCGGCAAGCGTGTCCTCGCCGTCGGCAAGGAAGCAAAGGAAATGCTTGGGCGCACGCCCGGTTCAATCCGCGCCGTTCGTCCTCTCCGTGACGGCGTGATCGCGGACTTCGACATCACCGAAGCGATGCTTCGCTACTTCATCGCGCGCGCTCATCACGATCGCCGGACACTGGTGAAGCCGCGCATCATCATCTGTGTTCCATTCGGAATTACCGAAGTGGAGAAACGCGCAGTGAAGGAAAGCGCAGAAGGCGCCGGCGCGCGCGAGGTCTTTTTGATCGAAGAACCGATGGCCGCGGCAATCGGTGCGGGCCTCCCGATCACGGAGCCGAGCGGCAACATGGTCGTGGACATCGGCGGTGGGACGACCGAGGTCGCGGTCATCTCACTTGCAGGGATCGTGTATTCACAGTCCGTCCGCGTGGGCGGAGACAAGATGGACGAAGCGATCATCGCGTACTTGAAACGCAAGTACAATTTATTGATCGGTGAGCAGTCGGCGGAGCGGGTCAAGTGCACCATCGGCACCGCGCACACCGACGGCGAAGCAGCGACGATGGAAGTGAAGGGACGCGACATGGTCGCTGGCGTTCCGAAGACCGTGATCGTCAACGCCGACGAGATCCGCGACGCGCTCACCGAACCGATCAACTCGATAATCGAAGCGGTGATGATGGCGCTCGAACGCACCCCGCCCGAGCTCTCGGCGGACATCGTCGACAAGGGGATCGTTCTCACGGGTGGCGGCGCTTTGCTGCAGAATCTCGATGTGCTTTTGCGTGAGGAAACAGGGCTTCCCGTGATGGTTTCGGATGATCCGGTGTCCGCCGTCGTCCTCGGTTCCGGCAAGGCCCTGGACCATTTGGATCTGCTCCGTGAGGTGACGATCGCATAGAGCGACGGGCAAGAACGCGGCGATGAACTATTTCCAGACAATCCGTGACGCTGCCATCTTGCTCGCGCTGCTGATCATTCCTGCCATCTTTCTGCGAGCCAATCTTCGTGACCCATCCAAGTTGTCTTGGCTCGACCGTGCGCTGATTCAGGTGAGCGGCCCGGTTCAATACGTGGCGGAGTGGGCGGCCGACGGCGTCACTAGCGTGGTCGAAGACTACGTCTACTTGGTCGACGTCAAGAGCGACAATGATCATCTGCGAGCGGAGAACGACCGGCTACAACGAGAGATGCGGGTCTTGCGATCCGATGCGCAGCACGTGCGCGAGCTCGAGTCGCTTCTCGGGCTGCGTGAGCGTTTGGCGACCGAGACGATGACGGCCAGGGTCATTGCCAAAGACATCTCCCCGTCGTTCCGCGTCGTTCGGCTTTCCGTCGACCAGGGTGAACAAGCAGGGCTGCGCGCGGGGATGCCGGTCGTCGCGAACGAGGGCCTGGTCGGGCAGGTGCGGCGCGTGTCCGGCCGCTTCGCGGACGTCTTGCTGACCATCGATCCGGAAAGCCGCGTCGACGTGGTCGTAGGCGAGGGCAGGGCGCGCGGACGAATCGAAGGGCTCGGCGAGCGAGGACGCTACCGTTGCCGAATCCAGTTCGACCGGCCGGACGACCAGGTCGAGGTGGGAGATGAAGTGTTCACCTCCGGGCTAGGAAAAAAGTTCCCCGCTTCCATTCTGATCGGCTACGTCAGCAAAATTGGCGAGCAGGAGTTCGGTCTCCATCAAGAGGGTGAAGTGGCTCCTGCAGTGGATTTCACGCGGCTCGACGAGGTGCTCATCCTGACATCCGGGCCGAAGAACGCGGACGCGCTCTAGGATAGCCAGCATGCAGGGCGCACGAGGAAGCATCATCATCGTCTTGGTCGCCTTTGCGATCCTCTTGCTGCAGTCGGTGTTCTCCAGGGTCCTCGCGCCATACCCCTTTTCGCCCTACCTGGGCTTACCGTTCGTATTTGCACTGGCAGTTGCCCCCGGCGTGCCGTTGCTTCGGGGAGCGATTACCGCATTTGCGATCGGCTACCTCTACGACCTGTTCACCGGTAACCCGCTCGGCCTGCACACTTTCGTGTTCGTCCTCGGCTACTTCACCGCTTGGCTGGCGGGCTACCTTCTTTCGTTTCGCGGCGTCGTGTTCGAGATGGTGCTCAGCTTCGTGCTGACCGGGCTCTTCGGGGGCCTCGTCGAGTTGATCCGTGGGTTTGCGCCCGGGGGCATCGCACGCGACGGGGTGACACTGCTAGTGGCGCTATTCGCCTCATCGCTCACGACCGGCCTCATTTCGCCCCTCCTCTTTGCTCTGGTGCGCTCAATCGATCCCGAGTCGGAGCGCGCTCCGACATGATCACCCTCTCGCAACGGCGCGAAGTCGGCGAATTCCGAAAGCGGTATCGCTGGATGGCGCTCTTCGTCGTTTTCGTCTTCGCGGGCATCATCGTCCGCGTTGCTCAGGTGCAGCTCTTTCAGCGGGACCGCTGGTCGGGCATCGCGCAGCAGAACATCACCAAGACCCTCGAGCTTCCCGCGACGCGAGGCGTCATCCGAGACATCGACGGTCGAGTCGTCGCGTCGAACCGACCGTCCTACGACGTCTACACGACTCCGCGCCTGCTCTCGGAGGGGGATCTCGAACGTATCGCCTCGCTCATGGAGCTCTCACCCGCGGAGCGTGCGGCCCTCCGAGCGCGCATTGACGAGCTCCCGCCTAGCCGGCGCGGTCACCAGCTCGAGCTTTTCGACGACATCGATCGGGAGCAACTCGCCGCGCTCGAGACTCACCTCGCCGAAATTCCGGCGCTCGACATCGTCACTGTTCCGCTTCGCGACTACCCCTACGCGACGCTGGGCGCGCATCTAATCGGCTACCTGAACGAGGTCAACGCCGAAGACATCGCGCGCGCTACGGATCCGAGCGCGTATCGGCCCGGCGATCGAATCGGCCGCAGCGGTCTCGAAAAACGCTACGAGTCTCTGCTCAAAGGTTCGCGGGGCTTTCGCCGATTGGTAGTCGACGCCAGGGGCCGTGCGCTGTCGGGGGCTCAGCCTAATTCGCTCGACGTCGACATGCTGCGGAAACCCGTCCCAGGGCATGAAATCCAGCTCACGATCGACATGCAGTTGATGGAGGCGTTTGATAGCGCGTATCGGCAGCACCCCTCCGGGGCGGCGGTCGTGGTCGACATTCACACCGGGGCCATTCGCGCTCTCTACTCGAAACCGGTCTACGATCCGAACCAAATGAGCAGTGGGCTCAGCACCAAGCGATACGCGGAGCTCACCGGCGACCCGTTCCGGCCGCTGATCGACAAGACCATGTACGAGACGTATTTCCCCGGCTCGACGTTCAAAGTCTTCACGGCGCTTGCGGCGCTCGAGGATGCGGTCGTCGACCCCGCTCAGCGTGTCGAGTGCATGGGGTCGCTCAAGATCGGGAGGCAGAAGTTTCGGTGCAACAAGCGACATGAGTGGGTAGACCTCTACGAATCGGTCGTTCAGTCGTGCAACGTATACTTCTGGGCACTCGCCGAAGAGGTTGGGCTCGAGCGCATCAACCGATTCGCTCATGCCTTCGGCTTTGCTGAGCGCTCGGGCATCGGTGTCAACAGTGAGGCCAAAGGGTTTCTCGCGACGCGCGAATGGTACGCGGAGCACTACGGGCAGTTCCGCATCGGGTACACCCTCAACACCGCGATCGGGCAAGGGAACACCCGAGTGACCGTCCTGCAGCTCGCTTTGGCATACGCGGCGGTGGCCAATGGGGGGACGCTCTACGTGCCGCAGGTGGTCCATAACGTCAGGGCCCCCGACGGCTCGCTTTCGGAGACGTTTCAGCCTCAGGTGAAACGGGATGTAGGCGTCTCGCCGCAGCACCTAGAGCTCATGCGCCGGGCCCTGGTCGACGTGGTCCAAGAAGAGTCCGGGACCGCGTACAGGGCCCGAAACAAGGACGGTGTTCGGGTTGCCGGCAAGACCGGTACCGCGCAGGTCGTCAGCCGTAAGGGGCGCTCCGAGGAATCGTCGAGCGCCTGGTACCTCGACCGGTCCCACGGCTGGTTCGCCGGGTTTGCGCCCGCCGAGGACCCTCAAGTGGCCTTCGCGATGCTGGTCGAGCACGGCGGCTCGGGCGGTGCCAGCGCGGCTCCCATTGCGACGACCGTCATGCAGCAGTACCTGAGCTCCCTAGAGCCGAAGGAGGCCGAGTAAGCCATGGCGATCGGAAGAACCATTCGCGACGAGTTCGATTGGCCGCTCTTCATCGCAGTCTCCACGATCGCTCTGTTTGGCGTTCTCAACTTGTACAGCGCCACCGAAGGCGGCACGACTTCGGACGCCTACGTGCAGCAGCTCTACTGGCTGATTCTCGGCTTCGGCGTTGCGACGGTCACCGTGGCCATCGACTACCGGCACTTCGAGCGCTACGGCTGGGTGATCTACGGCGCCTGCATTCTGGCGCTGATTCTCGTGTTCGTGCTCGGCCGCAGTGTCCGTGGCTCGACGCGTTGGATCGCGCTCGGCGGCTTTTCGCTTCAGCCCAGTGAGCTCATGAAGATCGGCCTGATCATCGCGCTGGCCAAGTACCTGCACCACGACACCAAGACCGGCGGGCGCACCCTGGTCGACCTGATCATTCCCGGCATGATCCTCGCGCTTCCGATGGGCTTGGTGCTGCTCCAGCCCGACCTCGGCAC
>JBLYYU010000520.1:0-6318 GCA_048550275.1 Polyangiales bacterium | reverse complement strand
CGAAATTCGGCGCTCATCGTTATCGCGATGGGCCAAGAGCAACTGAGCGGTAGAGAGTGTTCGGCAAACGGAGTTATGATGGCGCGATGAATCGCCTGCCTTCCGCGATCTTCGCTGCCGCGGTGGGTCTATTTTCCGCGAGTAGCTGCGCTAACGCTGGGCAAGCCGGGACTTCGGACGACCTGGCGTGCGGTTTGGATGGGTGCTGGATCGACGGCGAATGCCGCGGTGGGTCGCTCGAGGACTACTGCGAGGGTCCGTGCCCCACGCTCGAGGACGTGGCGGTCACAGGCGCATGCGGCCAGTACCGGTGGATCAACCGCTTTCACAACTCGCTCGATAGTCTTCTTGAGTACTACGACGCGGAGGGCGTCTTGGTCGGCGTGGAGCACTGGACCGACTGTAACTGCTTCTGCGACGATAGGTCGTTCTTCAAAGCCTACGGGTCGGTGCCTGACTGCGAGCGTGAGCCGCCCCCTCCAGCGGGCGCGAACGTCGTAGGGGTGCGCGTAGCCGGCGACCCAGGAGCCTACACCTTCACCGTCACGATTCGGAGCCCCGATACCGGCTGCGATCAGTACGCCGATTGGTGGGAAGTCATCACACCAACCGGCGAGCTCATCTATCGACGCATCCTGACGCACAGCCATGTCGACGAGCAGCCCTTCACCAGGAGCGGCGGGCCCGTCGATGTACAGCCCGCGACGCAACTGATCGTGAGGGGGCACATGAACGCTACAGCGTATGGTGGCGCGGCGTTTTCGGGATCGGTGCAGACAGGGTTTGCCACGGACAACTCGGTGCCAGACGAACTGGCTCCAGACCTCGCGGACCTGACGCCGCTGCCGAGCGGCTGCGCGTTCTAGGGCGTCGCGTGGGGCGCCGACGAAGTTTCTTGATGTGTTCGGCATTGGGCTTCTTGGCGACCCCGGCGACGCGAAGTTGGAACTCGGTTGTTGTCTTCCTGCATGACTGGAACGCTCTCCGGAGGCCGCACAACCTCTCTCGCGCAGAGGACTCTTGGTCCGTAGGAGTATGTCGCAGCGATCGAGTAGGATGTGCGAACCATGTTCAAAAGGACGCAGGGGACTCAGGCAGCACGACGTGAGCGCATCCTCGAGCGGCTGCGCGACGAACGCAGCGGGCGAGTCGTATTCGTTGCACACTGTATACTGAACGAGAACACCCGATACCTCGGCGGCGCGTTTCGACCAGGCGTCGTCTCCGAGGTGCTCGAGAGCTACGTCCGTCGAGGCGTCGGTATCTGTCAGATGCCATGCCCCGAGCAGCGTGCCTGGGGTGGAGTCCTGAAACGCTGGATCCTCTACTTCTACGGATCCAAAGGAACGACGCGTTACAGACTACGAGGCCTCATCGTGCCCCTCTTCTTAGCCTACACGCGTGCGATCTATCGGCGTATCGCGGCCCGTACTGCCCGAGAGATCGAAGACTACGTTCGCTCGGGCTTTGAGGTCGTCGGCGTAGTGGGGATCGGCGGTTCGCCTTCATGCGCGGTCAACCGAACGCTAGATTTGAACCGTTCGCTTCCCGTTCTCGCAACGACGCCAATCGATCAACTTCAGCGTGAGACCTTCAACGATGCTGCCATCGTACGGTGCCTGACTGACGGGCAAGGACTTTTCATTCGAGCCCTGCAGCGCGAGCTCGACCGTCGCAGCCTGCAGGTATCTTTTCTCGAACATGATCTAATCGCGGAGATGCATGGCCAAGTCACCCAGCTCACACCGATTGCTCCAGACATACCTGCACCGAAAACGACCTAACCCCGCGCAATCACTTCAGTGCGAGGGACAGGACTCGAACCTGCACGCCCTAAGGACACTGGAACCTAAATCCAGCGCGTCTGCCAATTCCGCCACCCTCGCTTGCGGTGTGATTTCGGACGGGTAGCACGGTGGGGATGTCTTTCAAATCGGCCGATGTCGCATCGGTGACCGGAATGGTGACCGGAATTCCGGGCCGCGCCTTCAAAACGGCGCGCGTCTGCTCGCGATTCGAGTGCACGCATTGCCTCGTTGTGCTGAACCGCTTGTGCCCGGCAAGTTCGGCGACACCGACGCCAGCTCGGTCAACGCGCCGCGCCGCAAGTCATGCAACGAGAAGTGCGGATGTCCTGTTCGGTAAAGCGTCCTGCATCGCGTGCCGCCGTTGGAGGCGCTGAATGATGTCCGGGAAGGCCGGTAGGCCCCTCCGTTATGTCTTCTTGCGGCGACGGACGAGCGGAAGCAGCAGCAGACTCAGGAACCACTCCGGTCCGCCGCTGTCCGAGCGCCGATCGACTGCGCAGCCGCCTCCGCCACGCCAGTTGTTTTCGAGGGCGCAGGACCGACTGCAGCCATCGCCGTCGTCGAGGTTGCCGTCATCACATGCTTCATCGTCGTTGGGGACGCCGTTCCCACAGGCTATCGGAATCGCGCACACCGGGGTTGCGGCCAGCGTGTTGCAGACGCCGCTTCCACATTGCGCGCCGTCCGTGCACGGTCCGGCGCCGAGCTCGAGGAGGCACTGCGGGCTGCAGCTGTCCCCCGACAAGGTGTTGCCGTCGTCGCAGCCCTCACCGGCCTCGAGCGCGCCGTTGCCGCAAGTACCAGCCGGCTCACAAATTGGAGGTGCCTCGTTCATGTCGCAGACGCCGCTCGAGCATTCGACATCGCTCGTGCACGCGTTTCCGTCTCCAAGCCTACATGCAGCGGTGCATCCGTCTCCGTTCACGTTGTTTCCGTCGTCGCAGGCCTCGCCCGCTTCGAGCACGCCGTTGCCACAGCCCACGGGGGGCGCACAAACCGGTGGCATGGCGGCAATGTTGCAGAGATTGCTGGAGCAGTCCGTGCCGTCGGTGCAGGGCTCACCGACTTCGAGTAGGCATGCAGCGTCGCACCCGTCGCCCGTGCTGAGGTTGCCGTCGTCGCAGGCCTCGCTTGGGTCGTTCAGGAAGCCGTCGCCACAAATTGCAGAGACCGTCACTGTGATCACCTGCGAGGTCAGAGTGAGGCCCGTCACGACCGCGTTGCTGACCGTGTAGTGATAGTTGCCTGCGTCTGCTGGCGTCACGCTGCCGCCGCCAAGCGTGACGTCCAAATCGCGAGTGGTGCCGTACGGGGCCACGACTGGCGCGCCGTCCTTGTACCACTGGTATTGATCGTTGCCCGAGGGGTTGATCGCAACGGCCGAAGGGAGCAGTGCGGGAGCGCCGCTTGGAAAGTCTTCGGTGCGCGCGGCGTCGACCATCGCCTGAGGACTGTATTGAAAGGTTTCGGGCGCGCCGTCGTCGTAGGCGACGAACTCGGGTTCGAAGTCGGTAAATACGAACGCGTTGCTGCCGAAGCGAAGTGAGGAAAGTGGCAGCGAAGTCATGTCGGGGATGTCGCCCGAGAGCTGGTTGCTGTAAAGGGACAGCGCATTCAGGTTGGAGAGGTTGCCGAGCTCGGGCGGAATCGGGCCGGTGAGCTCGTTGGAGTGCAGGCACGCCGCAGTCAGGTCGAAAAGGTCGCCGAGCTCAGCTGGAATCGAGCCAGTGAGTTGGTTGCCCGATAGGTACAGAGCGCTCAGGTTGGAGAGGTTGCCGAGCTCGGGCGGAATCGGACCCGTGAGCTGGTTGGCGCTCGGGTCGGCGAATGGGCTTTGCGTGGGGCGCAACGCCACGAGGTGAGCGACACTGCCGTCGCTGTTCTGTGCGCTGGCAATCCGGGCGCCGGTATCTCCGATTGTGGCGAAGACCTCGTCGGCCGCGGCGAGCAATGTCTCACCGATAGCTCCGACGCCCGCGGCGCTGTTGACGTCCCATCGTTCGGTCGTGCCGGGCGGCGACGTGACGGTGCCGTCGTCACGAACGCTGAAGAACGAGATCAGGGTGGTGTTCGCCGTGGTGGTGGTGATCGAAGGGGCGACGACCTCGGTCGAGCCGCTATCCGTCTGAGCGCCGACGGCATCGATCGGATCGGTCAGGTCGATCCCGCGGTACACGGCGATGGCACCGACGGCTGTGTCGTCTTTTCCGCTGGTGAGGCCGAAGTCGTAGTGCGTCGGCTCGCTCGCAGACGCAGCCCGCCAGTACAGACCCTGCATGATGGGCTTCGAAGGGTTGGTGGTGACGTCGATGAGATTCCAGCCGGCAGGCGGAGTGATGGTCCCGGCAGCGTTGTACCCGATTTGTGCAATCAGGAGGTCACCCTCGGTGACTCCCGCCGGCACCGGCACGGCAAGCGAGGTTCCGCTCGCGAAATAGCCGCTCACGTTGGCCGCCGCCGTGAACATCGTTGGGCACGTCGGGAGTGCAGGAGGAACTGGGCCCGTGAGCTGGTTGTTGGATAGGTGCAGCGTAGTCAGGTTGGCAAGGTTGCCGAGCTCAGGCGGAATCGTCCCCCTGAGCCGGTTGGTGCCGAGCGAAAGCCCTGTCACCTGCCCAGCCGATACGGCCACGCCGGACCACGTCGAGACCGCGCTCGCCGTGTCCCAATTGCTGCTCTCGGTCCAGTTGGTTCCGTTGGTGCTGGTGTACAGCGCCATCAACGCTTCGCACTCGATCTGCGGAACCCCGGTCGTGCCTGTCGCCGAACAATCCACCTGCGCATGAACGATGCCTGGCGATAGATAAACGCCGGCGGCGACTAGCACAGCGAAACCCAGAACCGCAAGCCACGAGCCGCAGAGATCCCTCTCGCGATTGGAGATCGAGCGCGCGCCTCGCGTCGCAGTACCCACCCCGTCGACGTTCCAATATTTCTGATTTGATTCCGTTTTCAGTGAAATTTCATTCTAAGCCAATACAAAACCGATCGCCGGGGCGATTCCACGATTTGTGTTCGACATCGCAATTTCGCCCCAGCGTCGTGGAGCAGAGCAACCGCACCGGGGGTTGAGCAGCAACCAGCAACCGCACAGCAACCGCACCGGGGTTGAGCGCTGAGAATGCAGGAGCAGAGGCTTGGCGACGCGGCTCAACGGGTAGGGAGCTCAGCGAGCGGAGGGCCGAAGCAGGCGGCTCTCTCTTGCAATGTGCTCCCTTAGCCCATCGGACTAAGGATGAGCGCCGAATTGCGCGGTACTAGCTGGTTATGTCGACTTGCAGCGAACGTCGTTTCGCGTTCGGATCGCCGAACCGAATCTCACAACTCCCTTTCCTCACGCTCGTAGAAGGCGGAGGCTCGGTAGCTGCTCCATGTCTTGTGGCGCAGCTGGCGTGCTTGTTTGAGGCTTTGCTCGTATTCCGTCCGCAGGCTCCAGGGTGCCGCGGCGGGAAGTGGTGAGCACCGACGAGGCGGATGCTGTGCGGCTTCCAAGTGTCGCTCCGACGCCGCTGGGAAGGGTCCGAGCCGCTCGTCGCCTACAAAGTCGACATGAAAGCCATGAGGACGTAAATCAGTCCCCAAAGGAGTGAAGCGACGACGTGCTCATCGGGCGGGGGCGGCCGCGTTGGAGAAGCTACCCCAGGATTCGAGGTTCGGCGTGATGCGCGTGGGAGCAACGGGCGATCGATCGACACGCAATGGCGAATGGTGAAGCAAATCCGCAGGCTCCGGTCATCGGTGCGGTCGTCTATGGCTTGTTGTATGCCCTGATCCTCTGGGCCGCACGTTCCTACGCGCTGGTTGACCACGGATTGATCGAGCAACCCGTGCAAGCGCTGGCCGTTTCGTTGCCGCGGATCCCCGGCCAATGGGCCTTCGGGACACTCCTCGGTGCGCTCGCTGTCCTGGTGCCTGTCCGCTTGGCAATCGCGTTGATGCCTAGCGTCTTGTTTCTGGCGATCGAGGCGGCCTGCATCCAACACGAAGCGATTCTCGGGGAGCTTCCAGGCGCGGACGCGTTCCTCTACGTGGGGCAGCTCGGACAGCTGGATGCGTCGGTCAAGAACGCTTGGTGGCTAGCCGGAATGACCGTGGTACTGGGCTCGCTGCTTCTCGGAGCGGCCGCATGGCGACTTCGACGGCTGCGGAGGGTCGACGCGCGGCTCACGAGAGGAGCAGTGGGCGTGATCCTCTCCGTCTCGGTCTTGGCCCTCGTGGCCCACAACCGACCAACGCTCTACGGGCCGTCGTATGCCCTCGCAGCGCGCTCTCCATTGATCAAGCTCGCCGCCGCTGGAGTACATCTTGCAGCCGAGGAGAGCGAAGCACCTGCGCCCGGGAGCTCTCGCCTTCGATGGTTGCAACGCAGTCTCGGTCACGAGCGACCATTTGCAGGCGAGGATCCAAGGTACCCCCTCTGTCGTGCCAGTTCGCCAGCTGCCCGTCGTCTGCCCAATGGGCGCAGCGTCATCGTGGTGGTGCTCGAATCGGTCGGCCTGGAAGAGATGTT
>JBLYYU010000519.1:0-5139 GCA_048550275.1 Polyangiales bacterium | reverse complement strand
CGTCCGCTCATCGAGAAATGTGTAGAAGGGCGACATCCCTGAAAGCCGCGTCCCTTTTTCGAGGACGTGAAAGTACTCCACCCGCGGATTCGCGGGGATCGGCCCTGGCTCTATGCTCACGTCGGTCGCGGAGCTGTTTTCGTGCATCGTCGATGCGTACCGCTCTGAGAGCTTCGGGTGTTCCCATACCTCGGGTTCGGTCAACGGTTGGGGCAGGGTCTTCCCGTAGCGAGACGTCCAGTCATCGTGCCATTTGGTTTCGACGGTTGCCTGTTGGCTGACGTATTCGAAGTCCTCGTCCTTAGTCTGATATACGAAACAGCCTTTCGCCGCTCCGCCGATCTCCGGCCCTCTCCCAGTCTTGACCTTGCTGCAAGCCGCCACGGCCAGGCAAAGGCCCAGCAAGGCCACGGTCCTCGAGCTCCTGCACTCCATCGCGATGCAGAAGCTACCCCAGCTTCCGCCGTCGGTCACCGAGAAGACGAGGGATCGAAGCGCAATTGAACATCGACCGACGCGATGGCATCCTGCGGCGCCCCGGAGGCAGCAGGTGGCAAAAGGCGTTTACATTGCATCGATACAACCGCGTGCCGGCAAGTCCTTGGCGGCGCTCGGCTTGATGGAGCTCGCCTCTCGGCGGGTCGAGCATCTCGGGTTTTTTCGGCCCGTAGTGAGCGGACAAGCCGTCGACGATCGCGAAATTACGCTGATGCGCTCGCGCTATGCACTCCAGCACGACGCGGATGCTTCGAGTGGCGGTCCGTACGAAGAAGCCCGGGCGATGGCAGCAGCCGATCAATCCGACGAGCTCATCGCAACAATCCTCGAACGATACAAGGACCTGGAGTCGGAATGTGATTTCGTAGTCTGTGAAGGGACGGACTACACGGGCGTCGGTGCTGCGTTCGAGTTCGAGTTCAACGCCCGCATCGCCGCGCACTTGGGCACCCCGGTGTTCTTCGTTGCCAACGCGCAAGACCGAGACCCCCAGGAGATCCTCGAGGACGTCAGGTCGGCGCGCCGGGCGTTCGAACGTGAGGGCTGCCCAATCGTGGCAACGCTGGTCAATCGTGTCGCTCCGGAGCGTCTTGGCGACGTGCAAGATTGCTTCGATTCCGCCTGGCGTGATGAGGACCCCGTGTACCTAGTGCCCGAGGACGAGACGCTCGGTCATCCCACGGTTGCGCAGGTCATGAAAGCGCTGGGCGGCAAGCTGATTTTCGGGGACGAGCAGCGGCTGAAGGGCTTGGCGCGCGGTTTCGTCGTCGCTGCGATGGAGCTCCCCAACGTGCTGACTCGTCTGAGGCCTGGCGCGGTCGTCATCACGGGAGGCGACCGGTCTGACGTCGTCATCGCCTGTCTGACCTCGGTCCGTTCCGAGTCGTTGCCAAACATCGCTGGCATCCTGCTCACCGGAGGGCTCGAACCACCCGAGCCAGTTGCCCAGCTCATCAAGGGCCTGAGGCGAACTGCCGTTCCTGTCATTGGCGTGAGTGACGACACGTTCACCAGCGCGACGAAGGTCAACATGGTCGGCGGTGCGATTCGCGCCGGCGATGACCGCAAGATCGCGACCGCGCTCGGTCTCTTCGAAGATCACGTCGACCTGCCCGAGCTCGGCAAACGCATTCAGGTGAGCCATTCGTCCCGGGTGACGCCGCTGCGGTTCGAGTACGAGCTGATCGAGCGAGCCAAGGTGAGCCGGCAGCACATCGTGCTCCCAGAGGGGAAGGACGAACGCATACTTCGGGCGGCGGAAACCCTGCTCCGGCGACGGGTGGTCGATATCACCCTGCTTGGGGATCCTGGGGAGGTTCGTGAGCTCGCTTCGACTCTGGGCGTGCACCTCGACGGCGCTCAGATCATCGATCCGCACGCGTCGTTCTTGCATTCCGGCTTTGCGGAGAAGTACTTGGAGCTCCGAAAGCACAGAGGGGTCACCGAAGATCGCGCGCACGACGCGATGTTCGATGTCAGCTACTTCGGCTCGATGATGGTGTACCAGGGCCTGGCCGACGGGATGGTCTCAGGCGCCGCCCACACCACCGCGCACACCATCCGGCCGGCTCTCGAGTTCATCCGCACGCGTGAGGGGGTCTCTGTCGTTTCGAGCGTCTTCTTGATGTGTCTGCGCGATCGGGTGCTCGTGTACGGCGACTGCGCGGTCAACCCGAACCCGAATGCCGAGCAGCTTGCCGACATTGCGATCAGCTCAGCGGAAACTGCGGCGACGTTCGGGATCGATCCGCGCGTGGCGATGCTCTCCTATTCGACCGGCGCATCGAGTGACGGTGAGGATGTGGCCCACGTCCGCGAAGCCACGAAGATCGCCAGCGCGCGCCGCCCGGATCTCCTGATCGAAGGGCCGATGCAGTACGATGCGGCTGTCGACGCCGGCGTGGCGCGGAAGAAGCTCCCCGACAGCAAAGTTGCGGGGACCGCGACCGTTTTCATCTTCCCAGATCTGAACACCGGCAACAACACGTACAAGGCTGTCCAGCGATCCGCAGGCGCCGTGGCGATTGGGCCGGTTTTGCAGGGCCTCAACAAGCCGGTCAACGACTTGAGCCGCGGCTGCTCGGTTCCCGACGTCGTGAACACCGTGGCGGTGACCGCAATTCAAGCACAGGCTGCGAAGAGCGGTTCGTGAGAGTCCTCGTTCTCAATTCTGGAAGCTCGTCGATCAAGTACGAGCTCTTCGAGATGACGGATCGAACCTTGCTGGCCGGCGGGGCCGCCGAACGCATCGGGGACGAGGGGGGGCGACTCGTTCACGGGCGTCGCGCTCGAGACGGCGCGTTCCACAAAGAGGTCACGAACGTCGATCTCTCGGGTCACGCCGAGGCGCTCGACCGCATCGTCGACCAGTTGAGCGTGGACACTGAGCCGGGGGGCGAGCTCGGCGCAATCGGTCATCGAGTCGTGCATGGGGGCGAAGCATTTCGCGAGCCATGCCTGATCGACGTGAGCGTCATCGAAACGATTCGAGAGCTCTCGCCGCTCGCGCCCCTGCACAACCCCGCAAACCTTCTCTGCATCGAGGTCAGCATGGCGCGCCAACCGGGCGTGCCTCAGGTCGCGGTCTTCGACACTGCCTTCCACCAAACCATTCCGCCGCGTGCCTATCGGTACGCCGTTCCCGAGCGCTGGTACGAATCCTTCGGCGTCCGGCGCTATGGCTTCCACGGAACCTCGCACGCCTACGTCGCGAAGCAGGCAGCCAGGTACCTCGGCCGGCCGCTAGACGAGCTCAACCTAATCGTGCTCCACCTCGGAAACGGAGCGAGCGCGACAGCCATCGCCAAGGGCAAGAGCGTCGACACCTCGATGGGGCTCACACCTCTAGAGGGCTTGGTCATGGGGACCCGAAGCGGCGACCTAGATCCCGGGGTCGTCCTTCACTTGGCCCGTGAAGCCGGCTTGAGCATCGACGAGATCGACGCCGATCTGAATGGGCAAAGCGGCCTCGAGGGCCTCTGCGGCGTCAGCGACATGCGCGACGCTTTGGAACGCGAAGCGGCCGGAGATGCACGCGCGAAGCTTGGCCTCGACGTCTACACGTACCGCATCCGCAAGTACATCGGCGCCTTCATGGCTGCGCTCGGCCGGGTAGACGGTATCGTCTTCACAGCTGGTGTGGGCGAGAACTCCCCTGAGATCCGCGCCCGCGCCTGCACAGGGCTCGAGGGGCTTGGCATCGAGCTCGACGAGGCTGGGAACCAGGCGAGCGGAGAGGGCGCCCGCGCGATTCATCGCGACACGGTGTCGATCCCCGTGCTCGTCATCCCAACGGACGAAGAGCTCGAGATAGCGGAGCAGACCTTGGCCTGCGTGGAGCGTTGACAGCGGATCGCTGGAAGCGGTACCGTGCTTCCAAGCTCAGAAGAGGAGGCGTCTATGGAGATCAGGTCTTGGCGGTCCACCGTGCTCGTCGCGGTCTTGCTTTCGCCGGCTCTCCTACAGTCGGGGGACTGCGGCTACACGCCGAACGCGAACTTGGCGTCGCTCGAAATCGAGACGGGCGGGCTCGACCGGGTCGTCGGGTTCAATCCGGCCCAAGTCGACTACGGCATTTGGACCCCGGGCTCAGTTACGAGGCCGGTCACGATGCTCCTCCGCGCGCGCGCCGCTTCCACAATTGCCGCCGTCCACTACGAGCTCACGGGGGCAGCGAACGCTAGTGGAACCCTGTTTCTCGGTGGCGGCGAGGTGACCCTCGACAGGCCAAATGGCCCGAGCACCTTGGTCCTCATCGTCAATGACAAAGGCACACTACGTACTTACACGATCGAGATGAACCCCCCGTGCGCGGGCGGCGACTGCGACGACGCGAGCTCGTGCACGACCGATACCTGCGACACCATCACCTCGACCTGCAGCTTCGAGGTCGTGAGCGACGGCGCGGCGTGCGACTTCAAAGGAGAGCCGGGCGCCTGCAGCGGAGAGATCTGCGTCCCCTTCGAGTGCACATTCTCCGAGGATTGTCCGATCGACCACTACTGTGAGGTCTTCCCGGCGCTGAGCTGCGTCGACGGCCAGGGCTCGTGTATGCCGCTCAGTGCTTGCCCCCTGATCGTCCTAGACACCTGCGGTTGCGACGGAGTCACCTACACGAGCTTCTGCGATTTGAACTACGCGGGCGTTCGGCCTTCCGGCTTGGGCGCGTGCGACTGTGACGTCAACGCTGACTGCGATCCAACCGAGTACTGCAACGCGGTAACCTGCGATGGACCGGGCCACTGCGATCCCAGGCCGGCTTCCTGTGACTCCGGCCCGGGCGACGTCGCCGCCTGCGACGGCCAGACCTACGACAGCGTCTGCGAAGCAGCCGCCGCCGGCACCCGCGTAGGCGGCGAGCTCTACCCACCGTTCCTCTAAGAAGGGGACACCCTCAGGCGCCAATACGGAGGCCCGCAAAACGGGGCGAGTACCCCGTCGGTTCGAGTCCTGCCCCGCCCAGGTATCGGAATTGGAAAAGGCCCCCACGCTCTTGTGAAGGCCCTTCAACTGGCTCCAGCGATAGGACTTGCGTGGCGCTGGAATACGAGATGGCGGAACGGACGAAGTCCGTGGAGCTGTCGGATTCAGGCGCCAATACGGAGGCCCCAAAAACGGGCCCAGTACACCGTTGGTTCGAGT
>JBLYYU010000518.1:0-7825 GCA_048550275.1 Polyangiales bacterium | reverse complement strand
AGGCGCCAGGGACGACCGACGTGCCGCATCGTCCGCCGACTCGCCGCTCACCGGCGCTCCCCCGTGGCGATCAGCTCGCCCATCCGGACCGAAGCACCCGCTTGAACGCGGACCTCGAGCGAACAATCTGGAGGCGTCATCACGATCGCGGTCGAGCCCATGTGAAACACACCGAGCTCATCACCCTTGTCGCGCGGAATCGGCGAGGCTGCGTAGCTGCGGAGACCGGGGCTATCTCCCCGGTTCGTCTGCACGTCGTCAAAGCTCAAGCCGATTCGCCCCACCCCGATTGCTCCCACCATGATCGTCGTCACGATTCCGTGCACGACGCTCTCCTGCACAATAGCAAGACGTTCGTTCCTTGCGAAAAGCTGAGGGATAAACTCTGTCCCAATTCGGTTTACCGGGAACAAATCGCCGGGAACGTACCTCATGCACTGCACGCTTCCGCAGGTCGGCGCGTGTACGCGGTGGTAGTCGCGAGGCGAAAGGTAGACGATGAAGTAGTTGCCGCCTTCGTAGGACTTGGCCGACTCCGAATCGCCGAGTAGCGCCGCCGCCGTGTACGGCTGCCCTTTCACGATGAGCTCCCCCTCGGCGCTGATCGAGCCCAGGTCCTCGATTCGACCGTCTGCCGGCGACAGGAGCCCGAGCGGATCCGGGTCGAGCGGCCGAGCGCCCTCTACGAGCCTTCGCGTGAAGAACTCGTCGAACGTGCGGAAGCCTCCCGGAGGGAAGTCCACTTCGTCCATGTCGACATCGTAGGCTCGGACGAAGGCCGCGACGGCGGCATTGAGCACCCGCTGAGGAGGCTTCGAAGACGTGAGGCGGCCGAGCGCCCTGCTCAGCCGCTTACGCGGTAGAGCACGAACCGTCTGAGCGGCCAATCGTGAAGCACTGTTCCCCATCTGCCCGTGCTGTCCCAAAATGGTATCCGACCCAACGTCAAACAGTCAAACCTGGGGGATTGTGGAGGCTAGACGCACGAGCGCCCCGCCGGCTTACCGCCAACGAGGCGCTACCGATCGTCGATCTCGGCCTAGACCGCCGATTCGCCGCGCTCGCCCGTACGGATTCGTACGGATTCCTCGATCGGCGAGACGAAGATCTTGCCGTCGCCGATGCGGCCGGTTTTGGCAGCGTTTTCGACCGCCTCGATGACCGACACGACGAGTGAGTCAGGAACGACGATCTCGACCTTCACCTTTGGCACGAAGTCGACCACGTACGCGGACCCCCGGTAGACCTCTCGCTTGCCACCCGTACGGCCGAACCCTTTAACCTCCGTCACGGTCATGCCTTTGATGCCTACCTCGTTGAGGGCATCTTTCACCTCATCGAGCTTGAAAGGCTTAATAATGGCTTCCACCTTCTTCATGGGACCTCCGAAACTTCAAGCAGCCCAACCAGAACCGCCAATGTGAGAGGGTGTACCCCTCGATTATTTCCGAATTGTTTCACGGCAGTAAATACGAAACTGGAGAATCGACTTGGGCCGAATCTGCCCTCCCTCGGGGCCCTCAGAGGTGCTCGCGACGCTTCGCCGCAGGATCAGTCTGGGGCGGGCGCCGGTATAGCCCCGACGCCTTCGTGAGAAGGGCGTGGGCCTTGCATTCGGGCCGCTTGTCACTGAGGTACAAGACGGGGCATCTGCCTATTTCGACGACCTCCAACCCCAGCTCGCGAGCCCGGGCGACGGCCGCTGGGTGCCCGGTCCCAAACGAGAACCAAACCCGTTTGCAGCCAGCCTCGTGGGCGAGCTCGACCGCAGTGGCTGCCGTCTTCGGATGGACCCAGATCACGGCGAGATCCCCGAGGTCCCCCGGAAGCTCGGACACCGACTGGTAGACCTTCCCACCTTGGGTCCGGCCACGGGATTCCGGCAGCCCCCCCATATCGAGACAGTAGAACCTCTTCCCGATGCGCGTGTACGCATTGTACGAGTATGCGGGAAAGCGATCCTCTTTGGAGTTGCCGATCAGAAGAAGCGGCTCCGGACTATTGATGATGCGCTCGAGCGGATGCATGGAAACCTCCGACGGAACGCTACCACGGACGCGAGGTGAAAATATGCATGGTCCGCTGCGATCGCGCGGACTGGGCTCTGCACCTCGATTCCGAGCGGAAATCGGGGCGGCATCGAGTGAAGCTTCGCGAGCCTTGATCGTTTCGCGCATTTTACAGGGTGCGGCTGGTGCTACCCTCCCACGCGCATGGCTTCGATCCTCACCACGGTCCGCGATCTAGAGCGTCTCAGGCAGATCGCCGGTGTCCTTGCAGTGCACGGCTTTGGAGAAGTCGTCGAGCGCACTGGGCTGAGCACATTGATTCCGGGCCGGAAGCGCGGCGACGGCGGCCGAATGCCGGCGGGAATCAGGCTCAGGAAAGTCCTCGAAGACCTGGGGCCTTCCTTTGTGAAGCTCGGCCAGATCATGTCGACCCGCCCGGACCTGATCCCCGAGGACATCCTCGTCGAGCTCAAGAAGCTACAGGACGACGTCCCGGCCGAACCTTTCGAGGCGATCCGCGAACAAGTCGAGCGCGAGCTCGGCTGCGAGCTCTGCGACGTCTACGAGTCATTCGACGAAGCCCCACTCGCCTCCGCTTCGATCGCTCAGGTGCATCGAGCGCGCCTCCACGATGGAGACGAGTCGCCCGACGTCGTCGTCAAAGTACAGCGCCCGCACGTCCAGGCCCTGATGGCGCGCGACATCGACCTGCTGTACTGGCTCGCGAAAGCCATCGTGCGCTCGATGCCCGAGTCGCATCTCTATCGGCCAGTGAGCCTGGTCGAAGAGTTCGATCGATCGGTCGCCGCGGAGCTCGATTTCTCGCTCGAAGCCGACAACCACGAACGCTTCACCGAACATTTTCGCCAGAACGCGCACGCCAAGTTTCCGAAGGTCTACAGGAAGGCGAGCGCCAAACGTGTGTTGACGCTCGAATACCTCGAGGGCCGTAAGGTCTACGAGGCGCAACGTGCCGGCGTCAGCGGCGAGCTAATGGCCAAGCGTTCGGTCGAGATCATCATCCAGCAGATTTTCGAAGACGGGTTCTTCCACGCGGATCCGCACCCAGGGAACATCATCATCCTCGGCTCGGACGACGACCCGGTGATCGGCATGATCGACGTCGGGATGGTCGGCCGGCTCTCGCCGAAGATGCGCGACCGGACCATCGAGTTGATGTTTGCCGCCGTGCGTGAGGATTATGGCGGGATCGCGGATGCGCTCTACGCGATCGGCCGTCCGGCCCACAAGATCAACCGCGACGCGTACGACGCCGAGGTCGCTACGCTCGCGCAGCGTTACCTCGGGAAGCGGCTCAAGGAAATCGAGCTTGGTCCGTTGATCCGCGACCTCGTCATGGGCTCGCGCAAGTTCGGCGTCGAGATTCCGTCGGAGTTTCTGATGTTGGGCAAGAGCCTGATGACCGTCGAGGGGGTCGGGAAGGAGCTCTACCCGGAACTGGATTTGCTCGAAGAGGTCCGCCCGTACTTCCTCGAGTTGTTCCAAAAACGTTACTCGCCCGAGCGTCTGACGCAGGATGCACTGCGCGGGATCCGGAAGCTGGGGGCCGCCACCACGGAGATGCCTCTCCAAGTCGAAGAGATCCTCGAGGACCTTCGCAAAGGAGCCTTCAGCGTCCGAACGCACCAGACACAGCTCGAATCTGCGGCCGATCGCCTCGGCAGGCGCGCCTTCAGCGGCTTGGTGGTCGGCTCATTGATCATCGCCGGTGCGATCCTGCTTTCTCAGGAGAGCTATTGGCTCGGCGGTTTGGCGGCAGCGTCGGGTGCGTTCTACGCCGCGGCGCACAGCGCGCGAGTTTGGTTGCTCGGCCCGCCGGACAGTTGAGTCAACCGCGTAGCAGGCGGCCGACGATCAGACCGAGCGCGCCGGCGGCGAGGCAGATCAATACGGTGCCGCCCATGTAGAGCGCGGCCCTGGCCCACGCACCGCTCTGCATGAGCCCGATGCTCTCGAGGTTGAATGCGGAATACGTGGTGAACCCGCCCATGACCCCGGTGCCGAGTAGCAAGCGCAGGTCGGCGCCAAACAACGAACGGTCCTCGGCCAAGACAAACACGAGGCCGAGCCCGAGAGAGCCGAGCACGTTGACCGTGAAGGTCGCCCAGGGGAACTCCTGGCCGATCGTGATCGGCCCGAGCAACAGGGAGACCCAGTAACGAAGACAGGAACCGGCTGCTCCCCCGATGGCGACCCAAACGAAGCTCACGCTCGCGTTGTAGACGAGATGCTCGCGCAGGCGCAAGGTCCGCGTGCGACGCCTCTGCGCTGCGCATCCGCACCCAGAACCAGCTTCGCCGTGCTAGAGTCCGCGCCGTGATCAGCGAGGACTTTGCGTTCTACGGCTTCGACGAGGGCTCCTGGGATCGGCTCGTCTCTCTCTTTGTCGGAGAGGAGCGAGGCGAAGCGACCGGTGTCCTCGTAATCGTGGTCGACGCGACACGGACCCCGATCGCCTGTTTTCATACCGCCGATGGCTCGTTCGACCCGGCCGGGCTGCCGCCAATCGATGACCTGGGAGCCCTCTGCGAGGCGACCTCGGCTGGCGCCTGCATCGTGATGCGTGAGCGGGCGATGGCCGACCTCGAGGGCTATCTCGCCGAACCGCTCGACCCCGGCCAGGACTTCGCGACTAGGGTCATGCGTTTCGCGCACGTGCTTCGCGAGCTCGGCAACGGGAACTGGCTCCGGGTCTGGCCGAACCCACTGCCCGACCTTCTGCTCTCGGCTGCCCCCGCGGCGAAGCCCGCCATCGATTTCCTACTTCCGGATGGGATGAGCGTCCTCCTCGGGGTCTTCGAAAATGGCGAGCTGTTCACCGGCGCCGTGCTTCGACGCAACGGCGGGCGCTTCGATGTCTTTGCCGGGCCGATTGCGATTTCCGAATGGGCAGGCCCGCTCGGAGGCGATTGGCGCCGCGACCATCGCGTACTGACTCGCGCCGTGGAACGGGAGCTCGGGCCCCTACACATCGGTTTGTTCATGGAGCGCTCCACCGCGCAGACCGTGCTGACGCGCCTACAAGCGGGCGAATGGGCCATGGCCTACGCGACTCGTGACCTGATGGTGCACCCTCTCCCCGCGTACGCGGCGGCGGGCCTCGGCATCGACGTGCTCGGGGGCGCCGCCCAATACGCGCTCCAAGCGCTCGACCAGATGGAGCCCGAAGAGCTACTGACCATTGCTCAGGGTTTCTGGCGAGGTCTCACCGACGGCAAAGGGCTCGAGGGCCTGCTCGGTTTCTCGCCGACGGAGGCCATTTCGGGAGCGCTCAAGAGGTCCCTCACTCAGCCGCCGCCCCCTCAGGGCCCCGCCGAACCCGAGTCCGCGAGCGACGATCCTGAGCCACTCAACTGAGCAGCGCTGCTCAGATCGTCGGTTCTTTGACAAGAATGGCGACAATATGTACCTTTATCCCACCTGCTCAGCATTGCAGGGGACATTTGTGCAGGATTTTAAGGTTTCAAGAAGGCGGTGACAGATGCGAGCGGGGGAAAGCATGCATAAGCTAACGGCGCGCCAAAAGGCGGTTCTCGAGTACATTTCGGACTCGATTCACTCGCGTGGGTACCCACCCACCCTTCGTGAAATCGGCAATCATCTGGGCATTCGCAGCACCAACGGGGTTAACGACCACCTGCGGGCGCTCGAGCGCAAGGGCTACCTCACCCGGGAGGACATGAAGTCGCGCACGCTGCGACTCATGAAGACCCCCGACGGCAAGCCCAGCAGTCGCCCACCCGCCGCCAACGACAGCCTCGTCGAGATTCCGATCGTCGGCCGCGTAGCCGCAGGAGCGCTCAGCGAGGCGATCGAGCATCCCGAGGACACCGTGCACATCGACCGGATGCTCATCGGCGGTCAGCGCGACGTCTTCGGGCTTCGGGTCACCGGCGAGTCCATGATCGAGGCCGGCATCTTCGACGGCGACTTCGTCTTCGTCCGCAAGCAACTCACCGCCAACCGTGGCGAGGTCATCATCGCCCTCGTCGGCGACGAAGCCACTTGCAAGTACTACTACCCGGAGCGCGAGCACATCCGACTTCAGCCCGCCAACAAAGAGATGGCCCCGATCCTGATCCCGAAGAACGACTGGCGCAGCACCCAGGTGCTCGGCGTCGTGGTCGGCGTCTACCGACGACTTCACTGAGTCTCGACAGCAGGGGCTGAGCCCCGCCGGTTCTCCTGATGAACCCCTCGAAAATCACTTTTTCGAGGGGTTTTATCTTGTATGGTGCCGCCATGAGCTCGACCGAACGTGTCCTGATGGGACCGGGGCCCTCCGACGTGCCGCCAAGCGTCCTCGATGCGCTTTCGCGGCCCACGATCGGGCACCTCGACCCGGTGTTCCTCGGAATCCTCGACGAGACGCAGGCCATGCTGCGCGAAGTATTCGGAACCGAGAACGCGCTCACCCTGCCGATCTCGGCGACGGGCTCGGCGGGAATGGAGACCTGCTTCGTCAATCTGCTCGAGCCTGGGGACCGTGCGCTCATCTGCCGTAACGGGGTCTTTGGCGGACGGATGGCAGAGGTCGCGCGCCGCTGCGGCGCGGAGGTGACGCTCGTCGACGCACCCTGGGGGCAGGCGCTCGATCCTGACGCGGTCGCCAAGGCGGCCAAGGGGCGCTCGTTCAAGTTGCTCGCGGTCGTTCACGCGGAGACCTCCACCGGCGTGCTTCAGGACCTCGCTCCCTTTCGCGGAATCGCGGATTCATGCGGCGCCCTCCTCGTCGTCGACGCGGTGACGTCTCTTGCGGGAGTCGCCGTCGATGTCGACGAGATGGGCATCGACGCCGTGTACTCGGGCACCCAGAAGTGCCTTTCCTGCCCTCCCGGCCTGTCTCCCGTTTCGTTCTCCGAACGCGCGGTGCAGGCCATCACGGCGCGCGCAACCCCGGTCCAAAGCTGGTACTTCGATCTGAACCTGCTCGGCAAATACTTCGGCGGCGAACGCGTCTACCACCACACCGCGCCCGTCAACATGATCTTCGCCCTCCACGAGTCGCTCAGGCTCGTGCTCGAAGAAGGCCTCGACGCTCGCTACGCGCGTCACCGGGAACAAGCCGAGGCACTCCGTGCCGGCCTCGAGGCACTCGGCCTCGAGCTGCCAATCGCCCCCGCGGATCGCCTTCCGCCTCTGACCCTGGTTCGCATTCCCGATGGAGTGGACGACCGCGCGGTCCGCGCACAGCTCCTCGACGAGTATGGTCTCGAGATCGGCGGTGGACTCGGTGATTTCAAAGGCAAGGCCTGGCGCATCGGCTTGATGGGCGCGTCCGCGACCGCTCGCCACGTCGAGCACTGCCTCGGCGCGCTCCGCGAAGCGCTCCGCTGAGCTTGGAAGGGGGTGCTTCGCGCTCAACGTCCGAGTCCGCGACGTGAGCTATCTCGCCTTCCCGATCTTCCTCCGGGCGGTTTGTGATAGCGTGTTCGGTTCGTGTCCGGCAGTGCCCCAGAACGATTTGGCGACTACGACCTGCTCGGGCGCTTGGGCGTCGGCGGCATGGCGGAAACGTTCCTAGCGATTCGCCGCGGACCGGACGGATTCCAGCAGCGCGTGTGCCTGAAGCGAATCCTCCCGACGTTTGCTGACGAGAGCGACTTCGTCGAGATGTTCTTGCGGGAGGCGCGTCTCTCGGCCTTGCTCCATCATGGGCACATCGCGCGCGTGCTCGATTTCGGAATGGCGGACGGCGCCCACTACCTGACGCTCGAGCTCATCGAAGGGACGGACCTTCGCCTCGCACTTCGATCGCTGCGCCGCCGTGGAGAGACGCTCGCACCGGGGCTCGT
>JBLYYU010000517.1:0-4379 GCA_048550275.1 Polyangiales bacterium | reverse complement strand
GAGAGTCTCTGAGCGGCTAGCGTCGCGACCGGCGGTGTCCTATCCCGAGACGGCCATGATCCTCACCGAGCAGCAAGAAATGGTTCGAGAGTCGGCGGCGCGTTTCGCGGCCGAGCGACTGGCGCCGAACAGTCGAAACTGGGAAGCCGCCGGCGCGGTGGAGCCGGAGGTGCTCGCCGAAATGGGCGAGCTCGGGTTCATGGGGATGACCGTTCCGGAGGCGTACGGGGGCTCCGGTCTCGACTATGTGACCTATGCGCTCGCGCTCATCGAAATCGCGGCGGGCGATGGCGCCGTCTCGACAATCATGAGCGTCAACAACGCCCCCGTTTGCGCGATTCTACAATCGACGGCGAGCGAGCCGCTCCAAGAGAAGTACCTCAAGCCGATCGCCGCCGGCCGGATGATCGGCGCCTTCGCGCTGACGGAGCCGCAAGCCGGTTCCGACGCATCCAATCTGCAAACACGTGCCATCCGAACGGACGACGGCTATTCGATCACGGGCACGAAGCAGTTCATCACGTCGGGGCAAATCGCGGGGGCGGTCATCGTCTTCGCCGTGACGGACCCATCGGCAGGCAAGCGGGGCATCTCCGCGTTCTTGGTGCCCGCGGGAACGAAGGGCATGAGCGTTGCTTCGCTCGAACGCAAGATGGGACAGGAAGCCTCGGACACCGCCGAGCTCAGTTTCGACGGGGCAGAGATCCCGGCCGACCATCTCATCGGCAAAGAAGGCGACGGCTACCGGATCGCGCTCGCCAACTTGGAAGCGGGGCGCATCGGAATCGCCGCACAATGCGTCGGGATGGCACGCGCGGCCTTGGATCATGCGGTCGCTTACGCGAAGGAGCGCACGGCGTTCGGGAAGGCGATCGCGAACCACCAGGCAGTTGCGTTTCGACTGGCAGAGATGGCGACTCAACTTCACGCGGCGACGACGATGGTGCTCGAAGCGGCCGCGCTTCGTGATGCGGGCCGGCCCTGTCTGAAGGAAGCGTGCATGGCGAAGCTCTTCGCCTCCGAGGCGGCCGAGCGCATCTGCTCGGACGCAATTCAGATCTTCGGCGGCTACGGGTACTCGCGGGAGCTTCCGGTGGAGAAGATTTACCGCGATGTCAGGGTCGCCCAAATCTACGAGGGGACCTCGGACGTTCAGCGCATCATCATCAGCCGCCAGCTTCTGCAGGGCGTCTGACCGCGCCCTTGACGGGTCCGCGGACGGGCTTAGGGAACTGACATGTTCCGGCGATTCGTCATTCGCGACCTGACGATTCTCATCGCGACCGTCGTGCTGTGGTGGTTCAGCATCACCGTGGAGGAAGGCACCACGGCCGCGGCGGGGCTGTCGATTGGCGCTGGGGTCGGCGCTGCGATCTGTGCGTACAACCTGCACGAATGGGGCCACGTCATCGGTGCGCACCTGACGCACAGCGTCTACGTTCCCGCTGAGCGACTGATCTCGCCATTCCTGTTCAGCTACGACGCCGAACGGAACACGCCAAGGCAGTTTCTGATCATGTCCCTGGCAGGCTTCGTGGCGACCGCCCTCTTCGTCGCCGGCTTCCTTCTTTGGATGCCGCAGGACCAGCAGGCGGGACGGATCGCGCTCCGAGGGGCGCTCGTGCTCGCCGGCCTGACGGTGATCATCGAATTCCCCATCTTCTTTCGGGCGCTCTTCGCGAAGAAGGTGCCGCGCACCGGCTTGTTCGACGGACCGACGGTCGGCGGTCCGGACTAGAACCTGCAAATCGGCAGGCGCTGACCGCGCAAGTCCGGACGCTCGGCCGCTGGCGTGCTCTGAGGGCTCGGTTCATTCTCGGATCCGATGAGCTCTTCGAACCAAGTGTTTGTGACTGGGGGGACCGGTCTAGTTGGGCGCGCTCTTGTCGAACGGCTGCTTCGACGTGGGCTGAACGTGACGCTGATGCTCCGAGCCGGCGCAACCGAGCGACGCCGCGCCGAGCTCGCATCGCTCGAAACGGCCGCCCTCGGGACCGGCGGTTCGCTGACGCAGGTGAACGGCGACCTGACCCAAGCTGACCTGGGCCTGTCGGGGCCGGGGCTAGCCGCCTTGGCGGAAGCGGGACACTGCTTCCACGTGGCCGCGCTCTACGACATCGACGCCGATCCGGAGGCGCTCGCGAAGACCAACGTGGGCGGCACGAGGCACCTTCTCTCCGCGATTCGCAAGGCGGAGTTCGCCGGAACGCTCCATCACGTGAGCTCGACCGCGGTGGCCGGGGATTTCGCGGAGACCTTCACCGAGACGATGTTCGACGAAGGCCAGGCGCTTCCGCACGCGTATCATCGCAGCAAGCTCGACTCCGAGAAGCTCGTGCGCGACTCTGGGATCGCCCATCGGATCTATCGGCCGAGCGCGGTCGTCGGCCACTCGAAGACGGGCGCCATGGATCGCATCGACGGGCTGTACTTCAGCTTTGGAGCCATCAAGAAGCTCGCGTACGCCCTTCCCCGCTGGATGCGGGTCCCCATTCCGCGGATTCGCGGAGCGTTCAATGTCGTTCCGGTCGACTACGTCGCCGACGCGCTCGTCCGGATCGCGTTCGCCGAAACTGACGCGCGCGTGTTTCACCTGGTGGACCCGAAGCCGCTTTCGCTGCGCAAGATGACGGAGGTTTTGGTCAGCGCCGCGGGCGGGCCACGCGTCGGCCCGGCGATCGACATCGCCAAGCTTCCCGGAATGAAGAAGACCGGCGCCATGGTCTCGATGCTCCCGAGCGTGAAGGAGATTCAGGGCGCAGTATTGGGCGACCTCGGGCTTCCGCGTGATGCCTTGGGTGCGATGAACACCAAAGTCCGATTCGACGACAGCAACACCCAGGCCGCGCTCGCTGGCTCCGGAATCGCCTGCCCTTCCCTAGAGAGCTACGCCAAGACGCTCTATCGCTACTACGACGACTATTTGGACCCGGCGAAGCAGCGCCAATCTCGGTACCGCCGCGCTCTGTCCGGCAAAGTCGTCCTGGTGACCGGCGGTTCCCGCGGAATCGGCCTGGTCGTGGGGCAACTCGCCGCCGAGGCCGGAGCGAGAGTGCTCCTCGTCGCACGGGACGCGGCGAAGCTAGAGGAAGCCGTCGCCGGCATTCGAGACAGTGGCGGGGAAGCGTACGCGCACGCCGCCGACCTTTCGTCTTCCGACGAGATCGATGCGCTGGCCGAGAGCGTCATGGCGAAGCACGGCGGAGTGGACGCGCTCATCCACAACGCGGCGCGCTCGATTCGCCGTCCGATCGTCGACTCGGTGGACCGCTTTCACGACTACGAGCGGACCATGGCGCTCAACTACTTCGCCCCGGTCCGGCTCACGCTGCGACTTCTTCCCTCGCTCCGTGAGCGGAGCGGCGTCGTCTCGCACGTGCTCACCATGGGTGTACTGATCCCAGGCCCGTACTTCGCAGCGTATCTGGCCACGAAGGCGGCGCTCGATGCCTTCGGCGATTCGCTGATGTCCGAGCTCCAGCACGACGGTCTCCACGTCTCGTCAGTCTACCTGCCGCTCGTGAAAACGGAGATGATGGCCCCGGTGGAAGAGTACTCGGGACGAACAGACGTGATGACGCCCCGTCGTGCCGCCATGATGATTCTCGACGGCGTGGTCGACCGGCGGAGACGTGTCCTGACTCCAGCCGGCGTCTATTTCGCCTTCAGCAACCGCGTCATGCCCGCGACGACCAGCCGCATCCTCAACCTGCTTCAGCGAACTTTCCCCGTCGGCGACGCGCCGAGCGAGTTCCCGATGGAAAAGGCACTGATTACGAACGCGATCGGCGGCAGCCCGATCTAGCCCCCGAAGAGCTTCGAGAAGAAGCCCTCCCCGCGGGATTTGCGGAGAAGCCACTGCGCTTTCTTGGCAAGCGCCGGGCCAGGGAGCGCACCGACTCGGACGTCGAGGATCTCGCCGTCGTTGACGAAGAGAAGGGTCGGCACGGAGTGGATGTTGAAAGGCTGGGCGAGTCGAGCCTGCTCTGCCGTGTTGATGCGAACGAAGCGAATCGGCTCTTCGGCGAGCTCGATCGAAAGCGCCTCGAAGGCCGGCGCCATCGCCTTGCAGGGCCCGCAGGTCGGCGACCAGAAATCGATGATCGCAGGACCGCCGTCCTCACTCATCAAGCTCTCCAGCTCGCTCATGCTCTTGAAGTCTTCTGCCATCCGAGCCTTTTGGCACCGATACGCGCAGGGGGCCAGGCAGCGCGGCAAACCTGGAGCCGAACGATTTCGTTGCGCACAGCCGACAAAACCCTCTTTTGGCTCTATCATCATCTGGAGCGCAGAGGCTGCCGTGGAATCAGGAGCCAAATATCTCGAGATCGAGCACCCGTGGGTTTCGCACAAGCACGTGCCGATTTACGAGTTCACGT
>JBLYYU010000516.1:0-10262 GCA_048550275.1 Polyangiales bacterium | reverse complement strand
TTCCGAAGATTCCGCAGATTCCGTGAACCGTGATCGCACCGACCGGGTCGTCGATCTTGATCTTGTCGATGAAGAGGACGCCTTCTACGCAGAGCATGCCGGCCACGACGCCGACGACGATCGACCAGCCGCCCGTGATGTTGTAGCAACCGGCGGTGATGCCTACGAGGCCGGCGAGGGCGCCATTCAGGGCCATCGACAGGTCGAGCAGCCCACTACGGATTCGAATCCAGGTCAGGGCGCCGCAGAAGCCGGCCGCAGCCGCGAGGTTGGTCACGAGGACGATTCGGCCGACCTCGGCGTCCATTGCCAGCTCCGAGCCGCCGTTGAAGCCGAACCAGCCGAGCCAGAGGATGAGCACGCCGAGCGCGGCGAGCGGGAAGTTGTGCGCGGGCATGGGCCGGATCGAGCCATCGGCCATGTACTTGCCGATTCGCGGGCCGACGATGAGCGCACCTGCGAGGGCCATTCCGCCGCCAACGCCGTGAACGACCGTGCTTCCTGCGAAGTCGACGAAGCCCATCTCAGAGAGCCAGCCGCCGCCCCAGACCCAGTGACCGACCACCGGGTAGATAATCATCGTGGCGATGGCCGTGAAGAAGAAGAAGGTCAGCAGACGTGCGCGCTCGGCGACGGCGCCAGAGACAATCGTGCAGGCGGTCGCGGCGAAGACCAGCTGGAAAAAGAGAAATACGTAGGGTGGCAGGTCGGCATCCGCTCCCCCGTTGTTCGGGAAGAAGCTCGCGAGCCCCATGAAGGCATTGCCTTCGCCAAACATCACGCCGTAGCCCACCACGTAGAAGATGAGCGACGAAATCGCGACCACGCCGAAGTTCTTCATCAGCACCATCACCGCGTTCTTCTTGCGGCAGAACCCACTCTCGACGAGAGCGAAGCCCGCATGCATGAAGAAAACGAGTGCGGCGCTAACGAGAACCCACAATGCGTTTACGTACGTTGTCAGTTCCGAAACTTGTTCTTCCATGATCCTTGCACCTCTTAGTCATGGCCGCGGCGCGTCCTCGGCAGCGGCAGCAAGGGATCTATGGCTGCGACCTATTTCCGGTTTGTTTCGCCGAGGCATCGGTTTGGGAAAAACCGATCGGAACATCCGCGAGTTGCGCCCGATGCCCCCCGGCTGCATGTTCGGATCGTGAGTAGTTTCCCGCATTTGGCGTACGGCACGCCTCGAAAGCTGCCCAAAGCCGCGAGCCTCCCTGGGCGGGTGGTGGTGCTCGACGTGGCGTTCGCGGCGAACGCCGGCGGTGCCAGCTACGAAAAGACCACGCTTCCGTTCATCCAGGGCCTGGGCGACCGGCTCGCGATGTGGATCGACCACCACGACCACGATCGGCACTCGGACTACGCGGACGACCCCCGCTTCGTGCTTCGAACCAAGGCGCAGCACGGCGCGTGTCCGGAGCTCGTGACGCCCGAACGCGTTGCAGCGGCCGGCGAGGTCGAAACTATTTGTTGTCACGTGGACTTCGACGGGCTTTGCTCCGCGGCCAAGTGGATACGCGCTGGCGTCGAGCCTTACGAGGGCGCCGACGACGACGCGCGCGCGATCGATACACGCCTCGGCGAGCCGAGCGAGCGGGCTCGAGTCCTCGATCGGGCGCTCCGGGCGAGGCCACGCGACGAGGGGATGCGGGGTTTGATGGTGCGCTACTTGGCCGACGGGGCGCGCGATTCGGCGATCTACCGGGAGTTCCAGCTAGCCGCTGAAGCGCTCGAAGCGATGGAACGTGAAGCCAAACGCCTCTCGTCCCGCTACGAGATTCGCGGAGACCTCGCGATCTGTGACGCGAGGCGGCGCGACGGGCCGTATGACAAGACAGAGCTGCTCCTGATCGGCCAGCGTCTCGCGCCAATTTCGCTCGTGCACGATGAAACGACGGTGACGGTAGCAGCCCGTTTTGATAGCGGCATCGACCTGGTCGGCGCGCTCGGCCTCAACGGTGGGATGCCCACGCGGGTGAGCGTTGCAGCCAAGAGACTCGATGAAGTCATTGAGGTTTTGGGCCGTTTCGAGCTAGGCCGTTAACGAGGTACAATGGAAGAGATGGAGCTGACGCTCTCTCAGATCCAAGCGCTCCCGAAGACGGACCTGCACGTTCATCTCGATGGTTCGCTGCGGCCGTCCACGATGCTCGAGCTCGCGGAAGAGCAGGGCGTCAGCTTGCCTGGCACGACCGCCGGAGCGCTCAAGAAAGCCCTCCACTGTGGGGAGCATGCCGGGTCGCTCGTCGAATACCTCAAGGCGTTCGAGACGACGCTCAAGGTGTTGCAGACCGCCGAGGCTCTCTATCGCGTCGCCTACGAGCTCAGTGAGGACGCGGCCGAGGAGAACGTCCGCTACATGGAGGTGCGATACTCTCCCATGTTGCACACGCGCGGCGGTCTCCGCTTGACGACCGTCGTCGAGGCCGTGCTGACGGGGCTCTGGGACGCGCAGAAGGATCATGGCGTCGTCGCGAACGTGATTCTCTGCGGCATCCGAAACATCTCACCCGAGTCGTCTTTCGAGATGGCCCAGTTGGCCGTTGCTTACAAGAATCGCGGCGTCGTAGCGTTCGATTTGGCCGGTGCCGAGTACGACCACCCGGCCAAGCATCACCTGCGGGCGTTCAAGCTCGTCCGTGACAACAACATCGCCGTCACCATCCACGCGGGGGAAGCCTACGGACCCGCGTCCATCCACCAGGCGATTCATGTCTGTGGCGCACATCGGATCGGGCACGGTTGCAGGCTGCGCGAAGACGGTGACCTTCTTCACTACGTCAACGACCACCGCATCGCACTCGAATGCTGTCCGTCGTCGAACGTCCAGACCGGCGCCGTCAAGGACCTCCGGACCCATCCGCTCAAGCTCTACCACGACCTCGGATTGCGGGTGACCATCAACACCGACAACCGGCTGATCGCCGACACGACCGTCTCGAGGGAGCTCTGGCTATGCCACAGCCGGATGGGCCTCGATCGAGACGACATTCATCGGATGATCATCAACGGTTTCAAGGCAGCGTTCCTGCCGTTCCACCAGAAGCAGACTATGGTTCGCTCGGTGTTTCGGGAGCTGTCCAACGCAGCACAGGCTTCCGAGCAGCCTGAGTCTCGTCCAGACGACGCAAACGCGTGACCTGAGGCGCCGCTTTCGCGATGTCGGGGTCGTTCATCGCCTCGTCACTGATCGTCTTCATGACGTTGACGAACTCGTCGAGCGTCTGGAGGCTCTCGGTCTCGGTCGGCTCGATCAACATCGCGCCCTTGACGACCAGCGGGAAGTACACCGTGGGCGGATGGAAACCGTAGTCCATGAGCCGTTTGGCCACGTCCATCGTCGTGACATGTGATTCCTTGAGGTGCCGGTCACTGATGACCACTTCATGCATGCACAGCCGGTCGTAGGCGACGTGCCAGGTTTCGCCTAGCCGCGCTCGAAGGTAGTTGGCGTTGAGCACGGCGAGCTCGGTGGCCCGCTCCAAGCCCTCCGCTCCCATCTCGCGAAGATACGCGTACGCGCGGACCATCATGCCGAAGTTGCCTTGAAACGATCGGAGCCTGCCCACCGTGGCGGGGCGGGCCTCGAAGTCCAGCACGAAGCGCCCGTCTCGTTGCTCGACGACGGGGACCGGCGCGTACGGATCGAGAAGGGCCTTGTAGCCGACTGGACCGCAGCCCGGACCTCCGCCTCCATGGGGGGTGGTGAAGGTCTTGTGCAGGTTGAACTGCATGACGTCGATGCCCAGATCTCCGGGGCGAGCCTTGCCCATCAGAGCGTTGAGGTTGGCCCCGTCGCCGTAGACCAAGCCACCCTTGCTGTGAACGAGCTCGGAAATCGCGGCCATGTTGGATTCGAAGAGCCCAACGGTGTTCGGGTTGGTGGCCATCACCGCCGCCACGTCGTCGTCGACGAAAGGTGCCAAGGCCTCTGTGGTCACGATGCCCTCTTCACCGACGGGGAAGGGGACGGCCTTCAGCCCGTTGAGCGCACAGGAGGCGGGATTGGTGCCGTGCGCCGTGTCCGGGATCAGAACCTTCTTCGGGTCACGCCCCTGTGCCTGGTGATAGGCGCGAATCATCATCAGCCCGGCTAGCTCGCCCTGAGCGCCGGCCGCCGGATGCAGCGATACGCGATCCATGCCGCAGACCTCCGCGAGACCTCGTTCGAGGCGCCACATGAGCTCGAGGGCGCCTTGGGCCAGCTCGTCGGGCATGTACGGGTGAAGCTCGGCAAAGCCGCTCAGACGTGCCGCCCACTCGTTGACCTTGGGGTTGTACTTCATCGTGCAAGAGCCGAGCGGGTACATCCCGGTATCAATCGCGAAATTTTGTTGGCTCAGCCGCACATAGTGCCGCACCACCTCGGGCTCGGACACCTCGGGCAGCAGGGGCGGGCGCTGACGGGCCATGTTGCCGAATGCAGTCGTTGCGTCGATCGCGGGCAGATCGTCGGCGGCGAGGGAAGCCCCGTGGCGGTTGGGCGAGCCCTGATCGAAAATCAGCGGTGTTTGGAACGAAAGACCTGACGTAGCCGAGCCGGGCATGATGACCTCGCCAGCCAAGCTAGTGGATTGTCGACTGCCCGCAAGCGATCAAACCGTCTGCAGGAGGGCCTCGCTCAAGGCCTCGATCGCCTCCGCATCGCTCTCGAGACTGTCGTAGTAGGGGAGCTCGCTGCAGGGGGCATCGATGTGGCCGCAGACCTGCCGGACCGCACGCGCTTGCACCGTTTCCCGAAGCACGCGCCTCTTTCCCGCGACCGCCAGCCCACGGATCGGGCTGTCTTCCGGAATGTCCGACGGCAGTGTTTCGAGGATCGGCCGTTCCTTTTCGGCGAAGAGCACGTTGAGCACCCGATTGATGACGAGTTGGAGCACTGGAATCTCGAGCTCTTCGCTCAGAGCGTTCGACAGCTCGATCGTTTCGCTCGCCGGCATGTACTCGGGGAGCGTGACCAGGACAGCGCCGGCTCGTTCGGGGTCGCGGAACATGTCGACCGCGCGCGCAGCATCGCGGCGCAGGAGGCCGGGAGGCGCCACGCTTTCGATCACGAACGGCACTCGAAGCATGTCGAGAGCGTGTCCCGTCGCCGGCGCATCGACGATCACGAGGTCGTAGTCCGGCTCTCCTCTAGGTGGGCACGCGTGGTAGAAGGCCTTACCAAGCATCGACCAGGCTTCGAGCCCAGGCGTACCCTTCAGGAACGCGCGCACGAGTCGGTTCCTGAAGACCGCGTTGTACACCGCTCTCACCTTCAGGATCATCAGCCCGTACTCTTCGAGAGCCGCATCGGGCGTCATGTTCACCGCGTCCAGGTTCTCGCGAATGGTCACGATCTCGGGGCCGATCGGCTCGGTGTCGAGGAGCTCGCTGACACGCTCCTTGCAGTTGACCAGCGCGAGCAGGACCTTCTTGCCGCGGCGACTTGCCGCAAGGGCGAGCCCGGTCGCTACGGTTGTCTTACCGACGCCACCCTTACCCACAACGAAAAGGAACCGCCGGTCGAGCAAATCCATCTAGCGCCGTCTTTAGCGGGGCACCGGAAAAGCGGCAAGCCCGTTGCCGTTTAATCGTGGAATTCGACGTCTGTGGAGGCTGACGCCCTAGCGACCGCATGCTAGCTTCCGGGCGAACTCGCTCATGAGCCCTTCACGCGAATCCGGTAGCTCGACGGTCTGGTCGCTTCTGTTGCTCGCAACAGCAGCGCTCTTTGCAGTGACGCTCTATGCGATTTTCATCGTTGCTCCCGTCGAGCAACAGATGGGTATCGTACAAAAGATCTTCTACTTTCACGTCCCGAGCGCATACGCCATGTACATCGGCTTCGGCGTTTCGGCCGTCGGCAGCGCGGTTTACCTCCTCAAGCGGGATCCCAAATGGGACGCGGTCGGTGTCGCCGGTGCCGAGGTTGGCTCACTATTCTGCCTGATTGTGCTTCTCACCGGCCCGCTCTGGGCACGAAAGGCCTGGGGAGTTTGGTGGACCTGGGATCCGCGGCTCACGACCACGTTGCTTGCCGGGATGATCTTTGCCGCCTACCTCGCGCTTCGCTCCATGGGCAACGCAGGGGAGGTCGAGAAGCGATTCGCCGCCGGCTTGGCGCTCTTTGGGCTGATCGACCTGCCCCTCATCCACTACAGCGTTCAGCGTTGGCGAGGCGTTCACCCCACCGTCATCACCGGCAAGGGCGGAGGGCTCGAGTCCGAGATGTACTGGGCGCTCGGGCTGAGCTTCGTAGCATTCACCGGGCTCACGGTGCTCCTGATTTGGGCCCGCGCCTCTGCCGAGCGGCAACGTGAAGAAACCAACCGCCTACGATTCGAGTTGATGCACCGATGAAGGAAACCCACATGCGAGCTCTGGTTATCACCCTCGTGCTTGGATGCATGACCCTCGCCGCTCCGTTCGCGCTCGCTGAAGAGCCTGGGGCCGAGCCCGATGCCGCCGCGCAGACCGATGCCGCCGCCCACGAAGACGCAGCCGAAGAACGGGCCACCCAGTTCAAGGGCGTTCGCGGTCCCGAGGCCGAAAGCGTTCCCGGTGGCGCGCTCATGCTCGGCGCATACGCGATCGTCTGGGTCCTCCTTTTTCTTTTTCTAATGAGGATGCGTGGCTTGCAGAGGCAGACGGCGGAGGAGCTCGAGCGGCTCAGTGCGGAGATCAAGGCAACCGAGGGGCGCTGATGCCGTCCATCGTCCACATCATTTACATCCCGGGCATATTGCTGATCGGCTTTGCGCTCGGGTTCCGAATGGGAGCGCGTGCCGTCCGGGCCGAGCTCGAGCGTCTGGAGCAGGAAAGACGCCGTTGAACAAGAGGTAGCAGAATGCTGAATTTCGAGTTGACCCCCGAACAAAAAGCCCTGGTCGAAGAGGCCCGCCGTTTCACCCGCGAGAAGATCATTCCCGTAGCTGGCGAGGCCGACAAGACGCACGAGTTCCCCATGGATGTGTTCAAAGAAGCCTGGGAGCTCGGCTTCGTCGGCCCCAACATTCCGGAGGCATACGGCGGTGCGGGCATGGGCGAAGTGGACCATGTCCTGCTCACCGAGGAGCTCGCGTTTGGCTGCACCGGCATCCAAACGAGTATGACCGCCAACGTTCTGGCGGCGACTCCCATTCTCATCGCGGGCAACGAAGCTCAGAAGAAGAAGTACCTGGGGATGCTGACCTCCGAGCCGATCTTCGCATCGTATGCGATCACGGAATCCGTAGCCGGTAGCGATTCGGCGGGTATTCAGGCTCGCTGCCGCAAAGACGGCAACGATTGGATCCTGAACGGAGAAAAGGTCTACATCACCAACGCCGCCTGGGCGAGTTGGTATGTGGTGTTCGCAACGGTCGACCCCTCACTTCGCCACGGCGGGATCATGGGTTTCATCGTCGACCGCGACGCGAACGGCGTCACCATCGGCAAGACGGAGGACAAGCTCGGCCAGCGCGCCAGCAATACCGCGGTCGTCAATTTCGAAGATGTTAGGGTTTCCTCCGACAACGTGCTGGCCGAGCCGGGGCACGGTTTCAAGCTGGCCATGCAGACCTTCGACCGAACTCGCCCGGACATCGGAGCGGGCGCCTGCGGTCTCATGCGGCGCGCTCTCGAGGAGTCGGTCGCGTATGCGCTAGAGCGAAAGACGTTCGGGGTGCCGATCGCCGAGCATCAGATGGTCCAGGCCATGATCGCCGAGATGGGCATCAAGTACGAGGCGACTCGACTTCTCGTGTGGAAGGCGGCCTGGCAGATCGATCAGGGCGGCCGCAACTCGCTCGTCGCTTCGTACAGCAAAGCATTCGGCGCGGACAGCGCCATGCAGGTGGCCACTGACGCGGTGCAGGTCTTCGGCGGCAACGGCTACATCACCGAATACCCGGTCGAGAAGCTGATGCGGGATGCCAAGATCCTCCAGATCTACGAAGGCACCTCCCAGATTCAACGGATGGTCATTGCCAAGAACCTCTTCGCGGGCGTTCGCTAGCGTCGCTCTTGTGGCGGCGCTTGCCGCTTGGTTGAGCTCGGCGGCTCGTGCAGAGCCCGAGTCGGTGCCGCGGTTCGTCGGCACGGACGTCGAGCAAGACGAAATCCTCGAACTGATCTCGACTGCGGCTTCGCGGAGCTTCAAGCCGGTCGGCCACAGCTCCGTCGTTCTCCGGATGCGGACTGTGGCTCGCGTGACGGTGGCGATGCGAGTCCGGACTCGCGAGATCCAAGACGGATACCGGTACGAGGTCGCGGCGTATCGGATCGCTCGCTTGCTCGGACTCGACAACGTGCCGCCCGCCATCTTCCGGCGGGTCACCTGGAACGAGATCAGCCGGCGCTTCCACGACGACATGCTCGATCGACGTGCTTCGCTCCGGCGTAAGGTTCTCTGGGACGACGATGGCTCGGCGCCCGGCGCCGCGGTGTATTGGGTCAAAGGTATGAGGTCCGCTGGCTTGGAGAGCAGAGCAGGTTGGCGGAGCTGGGTGCGCGACGGAGAGATTCCGGAAGGCAGAGCCGCGCTAGCCCAGGACCTGTCCACGATGGCCGTGTTCGACCTGCTGATCGGCAACTGGGACCGCTTCAGCGGCGGGAACTTGCCGATGGACTCCGAACGGCGGCGGGCCCTGCTGCGGGACAATGACCGCGCGTTCTCGACGCCTTTGTTCCAGCGACGATATGAGAAGCTGCTCGCCGGGGTCACCGACACGGCGCGTTTCTCTCGATCGCTGTATCGGAGATTGGAGGCCCTCGACGAGGCCGCGATTCGAGCAGAGCTCCAGAAAGACCCGAGTCACGAGAACGCGCCTCTCCTAAACGCGTTGCAAATCGCGGAGCTGCTCGTCCGGCGCGACACGATTCTCTCTTACATTGCCGCCATGATCGAAGCCCGTGGCGAGGCGCAGGTGCTCTTCTTTCCCTGACTAGGGCCGCGTGGTAAGGGCTCCGGGTGGCGAAGCCCAAGCAGATCAACGCAGACGACATGGGTCAGTTGTTGGGTCTGCTCGTGCACGACCTCCGCAACCCGGCGGCCACGATCAGCGCTAACGTCGATTTCCTACAAGAGGTAGGGTTCGCCGACGACGACTCGGTCGAGGCTTTGCAAGATGTCCGACTGGCAATGAGCGAGCTCCGCCGCGGCCTGGACCTCGTCGCCTGGATCAGCCGCTGGCTGAGCGGAGACTCTCCAATCGAGGCAACCAACGGGGACGTCGGGATGTTCATGGAGCGTTTGGAACGGGGCGAGACCGAGATTCCAGTGTCAGTCGAGATTGCGCGCGACGATCAGCTGTACGCTCATGGCGCTCAAGTTGCCGTCGAAGTCGTCGAGCTGCTTCTGCGAAATACGCTCGCAAACGTCGCCGAACCGGCGGCGACCGTCCGGGTCTACCAGCAGGGGAGCCGCGTCACCATCGAAGTGCAAGACACCGGTGAAGCGATCGCGCCCGAGCTTCGGGCCACCGCGTTCACCCTCGAGGGACAGAAGGCGCTCAAAGGCCGGCTCGACGGACGTTACAGCCGATTCGTGGGGCTGTTCGCGGCAGCGGTGGTGCTCGACGGTGTGGGCGGCAGCATCGAGGCGGATGGAGAAAAGGGCGCCGCGGTTTTCAGGATTTCTCTCCCTGGCGCCCGTCCGACTCGTCCCCCGTCGGCGTAGGTTCGGCCCGTAGCTGCCTCAGGCGCTCGCGAATCCGCGATTCGAAGCCCTGATCACTTGGCCGGTAGTAGCGGCGGTCGACGAGCTCATCGGGAAGGTAGGTCTCCCCCGAGCTGAACCCGCTCTCGTCGTGCGGGTAGCGGTAGCCTTCGCCGTAACCCCAGGACTTCATCGCTTCGGTCGACGCGTTCCGGAGCTTCATGGGAACTGGAAGCGCACCAAGCTCGCGGACGTCGGCCTGCGCCATCTTCCAGGCCTCGTAGCTCGCGTTGCTCTTCGGCGCGGTCGCCAGATACGTGCAGCATTGCGCGATCGGGAAGATGCCCTCGGGCATGCCAAGCCTTCGAAACGCAGCATCCGAGCTAACCGCGACCTCGAGCGCACGAGGATCCGCGTTGCCGATGTCTTCGCTCGCGAAAATCAGCATCCTCCGGAGAACGAAGAGCGGGTCCTCGCCGGCTTCGAGCATCCGCATGAGCCAATAGACGGACGCGTCTGGGTCGCTACCCCGGAGCGATTTTATGAACGCGCTGATGACGTTGTAGTGCTCTTCACCCGACTTGTCGTAGAGGAGGGTCTGGGTCGCAAGCGCTTCCTGCACGATATCGACCGTCACCGC
>JBLYYU010000515.1:0-4937 GCA_048550275.1 Polyangiales bacterium | reverse complement strand
GCTACGCCATCCTGGGCCGGTCGACCATCTATGACGGGCTGCGGCACTTCCTGTTCGTGTTGCCACCCCTCTGCGTCCTTGCCGCGCTCGGTGCGACCACCTCGCTTCGCTGGCTTGCCGAGCGATCGAAGCCCGCCGCGTACGCTGCGTTCGCGGTTCTGGGTTTCGGCGTGGCCGCTGTGGTGGTAGACATGGTCCAGTTGCACCCGTACCAGTACGTGTACTTCAACCGGATGAGCGGCGGGCTGAAAGCGGCCGCGCCCCTCTACGAGACCGAATACTACGCGCACAGCTTCAAGGAGCTAGGCCAGAAGCTAGCCGACCATCTCTGGCTAACCGAACGAAGCCGCTACCTGAGCGAGGACTACAAGGTGCTCGGTTGCGGGATCGTCGATTTTCTCTTGGACGAACACGTGCCGGCGAATTTCTCCGTCGCCCGGGAGCCGCCGCTGCTCTGGCGTCCGCATGACTACGATTTCTACGCGACCTACCGCCGCCTTCGATGCGACGAACGCAGGGCACATCTGCCCGTCGTGGTCGCCGTGGAGCGCCAGGGGGTGATGCTGAACACCATGCGCGACATGCGTGAGCCTCTGGTCGACGATGAGGGTGGTGATGGCGAGCTCTGAACGCCGGGTGGTTCGGGCGCCGGGTCCCGGAGGCTGGATGCTGATCTGCCTGCTGCTGCCTACGCTTATCTACATCTGTGCGGTGCAAGAGCCGGAACCGCGCTGGCGCGCCACGTACTTCGACAACGCGAGCTTGGAAGGAGAGGGTCGGTTAAACGAGGAGCGCGACGTCGATCACGACTGGCGGGGAGCTCGCCCTGGCGACGGAACCCCGGACGACGCGTTTAGCGCGCGCTGGGATAGCTGCCTCAGTCTCGAAGATGAGCAGAGCGTCGCATTCCAGCTCTCTTCGGCTGGCGGCGCTCGTCTGCTCATCGACGACGCGCCTGTGATCGACGACTGGGGCTCGCACCCGCTCCGCACGAAGGGAACCGAACTGACCTTGCCGGCTGGTGTGCACCATCTGCGCGTGGAGTTCAGCAGCACAGTCGAGTCGCCGTCGGTGACGCTCGTAGCGTCCTTCGACGAAGAACGACCGCGACGCATCGCGCCCGAGCGCCTGCGCGTCCTGGATGGGGACTCGCAGCAGCCGTGCAAGTCCGCTCCCCGTACCCGGTAGTTACGGGGAGCCGTTCGGAGTGCGGAAGCTGCGCAAGATCGGCGGTAACGTTCGTCCGAGGTAGCGGAGGACCTGGCACGTCGTTTTGCCGTCGTACGTCTGAGCCCCGTCGCGGTCCTCGCGCGTGGGCTGGAACCAGAGCTTGGCGCTAGGGGGCCCGCAAAGGGGCGTTTCGGGGAAGCGAGGCCCCCTTTTGTCCGAATCCGGCTACCAAGGTGAATTAATACGTATTCCATCGGCCTGTTTGCTTCGGGTACCGTCGTTTGCATGTCACCCGTGAGCTACCTCGCCGGCCATGGCGGACGTGGAACTAGCGCCGACGTTGCGAATGAGCGCGATCCGGAGACCCCCCGGGGCCGGCATCACGCAACGAGCTGGAGAGGGCCGTAGTGCACCTCATCATCGGCCACACCACCCACAACTCTGCGTGGATCTGGGTACGCGGGGACCGACGGAACCGTAACCTGCGAGTCGAGATCAAGACGGCCGATTGCAGCGCCTGTGGCGAGACGACGTCCATCGCGGAACGTTCGGTCGAGGTCGGCAAAAAGCGGGATTACACGGAGGTCGTCCGATTCGATGAGCTCCGACCTTGCACGCGTTACAAAGTGACGTTGCGCTCTGCGACGAGCTTCCAAAAGGTCGAGGGACATCTCCGAACCTTCCCCGAATCCAACGATACGAACCCATTCCACTTCCTGCACGGTAGTTGTCACGTTTCTACGGCTCGGCTTACGGCGCTTGGCAACATGGCTGCCGGCCTACTCGGAGGCGCCGCCACGAGCAAGGCGCTCGAGCGCCCTTTCGAGGAATGGGATATGGATCGCCTCACCGGGTGGAAACGTGTTCTGGGCTTCCTCGGCATCCGCTCGATCGTTCGCTGGGCGGCCAAGTACGCCGACAAGGCCGTTGGATGGTACACTTTCCTGACGCGCTGGGAGCAGCCGAGGCCATTGCTGCCAAGCCCCTTTGAACCGCTCCTCGCAGCTGCGAATTCAAGGGAGGACGCTAGCAACCCGGACAAGTTCGGAGGCGCTGGGAGAACCGACCCGATCGGCCAGGACGAGGAGACAGCGCAGAGCGCGGAGGACGAGCGGGGCCGGCGCCCTGCATTCATGATTCACTGCGGAGACCAGATCTACTACGACCTGGACATTCCTCCGCCGGAGGGCACGACGAGGGACGAGACGAAGGACTACCGGCGCAATTACCGCCAGGCGTGGTTCGACGACGAATCCGCTGCATGCCTTCTACGGAGCTTTCCGCAGTACATGATGCTCGACGACCACGAGATCATAGACGGCTTTGGGACCGAACCGACACCGAGCGGAGATGAAGATAGGCTTCGCGCGCCGGCGCTCCGCGCCTACGACGAGTACGTTTCGTGCCGGCAACCCAGGTGCGACCCGGACGACGGTTTTTACTACACCTTCGAGCACGGCAACACTGGCTTCTTCGTGCTCGACACCCGCACGGAGCGCTCAGCCGAGCACAAGCAAATGGTGAGCGAGAAGCAGCTTGTCGAGCTCGAGAAATGGCTGCTTTCACCGAGTCTCGGGCTCAAATTCGTGGTGTCCAGCGTGCCTTTCGTGGCGGAGTTGCGGCCTCCCGGCCTCGATCGGAACGGAGAACGACGCGGCGACGAAAGAGCGGACAAGTGGTGTGGAGACGCGTGGCGGTTGCAACGAGAGCGCATCATCAGCGCAATCTACGAGAACGACGTCGAACGCGTCGTCTTCCTCGTCGGGGACATGCATTGCACATACCACGCGCGAATGCTGATAGGAGATGTACGTCGGCGTGTCACCGTTCACGAGCTTGCGGGCGGGCCGTTGAACCAATTACAGTTCGCCAAACGAACCGATTTCTACGCGCGATACGCTGGAACCTTCCCGAAGCCCTTCGAGAAGTCCGAGGGTGACGGCTCGAACGAGGACGCGTTGCCTGAGGCCGCCCCGGAGGTCTTGCCGTGGACGAGCACGATCGAGTCGTTTCACGGTGCGTCCCCCAGCGTTCTCAAGATTTCGGTAACACCGCAATCGGACTCTACCCCGCTAGAAGTTCGGTGGACGGCCCTGCGCACGCATCCGACACCGGTGGAGCCCGAGCCCCGGCACAATCTCGCCAAGCCCCTTGTCCCGCACGACTTGTGTGGTCGCATTCGTTTTCACCGATCACCTGCGGAGGTCATGTGAAAACAGGTCAGAGCGAGACTCACGGAGATCAGGCGAAAGATTCCGCAGGCAACTCTTATCACGCGATCGTGGTGGGAAGCGGCTTCGCGGGTGCCGTCACAGCCTGCCGGCTGGCAGAGGCCGGCTTGAACGTTTGCATTCTCGAACGCGGCAGGCGCTTTGCCCCTGAGCAAGACTTTCCGGTTTATCCGACGCCGGCCGATGCCAACGTTCCGTCAGACGCGCCGGAAGACGGTCGCGATACCGTTCAGCCCGACGTGACACGCATGTTCTGGAAGCTCGGGAATGGGGTTTGGGACTTTCGCGACCTCGGTGATGTGATGCTCGGCCAGGCGGCAGGCTACGGCGGAGGCTCGCTCATCTACGCAAACGTTCATCTTCGCCCACCTGCGCATGTGTTCGATGAGCGTTGGCCGCTTAAACGAAGCGATCTCGAGAGTTACTACGACCTCGTCGCTCAGACGCTTGAAGTCGCGCCACTGCCTATCGAATACGCCGGACTCCCGAAACGGGTACAGCTCGGGCGAGCTGCGAGAGACTTGAATCGCTTCGGCATTCGGGACTGCCGCGCGAATGACGAAGCAAGCGATCCGTATCTCCGGAGGTTCTCGACGCCGCTGGCCGTGAATTTTTACGTGAAGCAGGACGAGTATGGCGAGTCGCGAGGGATCTGTGACTTGAAAGGCAATTGCTGTCTTGGCTGCCCGGAAGGTGCGAAGAACACCCTCGATTTCAATTATTTGAAGCAGGCAGAGCGGCCGTTGGACGCGGCAAAAGACTCAGCGGCAATCGGCAAGGCAGCTGAAGTTAGAACCCTCGCCGAGGTCGTAGGGATTCAGAAAACCGATTCGAAGGACGGGCTATTCGAGGTCGAGTACGTCAACCACAACGAAGGAAAGGCGAAAGTATCGCTCAGTTCGGAATATGTCTTCCTCTGCGCCGGGGCCGTCAACACGACGGAGCTCTTGATGCGATGCAGAGAGGCCGGGACGTTGACATTCGATGGCAAGGGCCTTGGGACCCGCTTCCACCCCAATCAGGATTTGCTATCGGCGGTGTTTGATTGCGACGAACCCCAAGAGATGGACCGTGGTCCGACAATTACTTCGTCGTTGGTTTACGACCGGGAGCCAGAAGACGGCGACTCAACCGCTCGCTGGCGGCTGGCGTTTGAGAACGCTCGGTTCGAACCAGCCGTGGAGAGCAAGGTCACGTCGAAGTCGGGCGGCGAGGCGAAGCTCGCCTCGCCGGCCTACCTCGTTTGCGGTTCCTACGAAAAGGGCAACGCCGTCGGTGATGTGACGCTCGCGAAAGGCGATGGCGATTTCAAAGACGGCGATTTCAAAAAGGGCGAAGAGCTGCTGGTCGACGGTAAGGTATGGGGCCGGGTTTCCGCGGCCCCGCGCAAGCTTCGGCACTGGTTTCTCGTTCAAGATGGAGGTCTGCCTGTTGATGTCGAACCGGGGATTGGTGTGTTTCGGAGCCCGCTCTGGCTCGGAAGAAACTCCTTCCGAGAGGAGCGGAGGCCGCGTACTGAAGAGGACTGGCCGAGGG
>JBLYYU010000514.1:0-3139 GCA_048550275.1 Polyangiales bacterium | reverse complement strand
GCCCTTTCTCGTGTTCTCGCATGGCTTCGGCGGGATCAACACGCAATCCACGCAGCTCATGGAGGCCTTGGCCAGCCACGGCTTCATCGTCGCCTCCCCGGAGCACACGGGGAACACCGCCCTCGATGGCAGCGACCCGACCCCAGCCGAGAACCGCGTCCCGGACGTGACCCGACTCATCGACGAGTTCTTCGCCCGCAACAATACCGAGGGCGACCGCTTCGAAGGCCGCATCGATGAGAGCAAGGTCGGGGTGCTCGGCCATTCCTTCGGCGGCTCGACCGCCATGGGCAGCGTCGCAGGTTGGGCGGGCGCCAACCCCGACCCGCGTGTGAAGGCCATCGGCGTCATCGCAGGAGGAGTCGGCGAGAGCACCTTCAGTGACGAGGCGCTCGGCTCCGTCGACGAGCCGACCATTCTTTTCGTCGGGACGCTCGACCCCAACGCGCTCGCCAATCACAGGCATGCATTCGAGCGGATGCCCAACGCCGAGGCGCTCTTCAAGGTCGAGGTGACCGGGGCGAACCACACGCACTTCGCAAACGTCTGCGACATCGGGAACCTCCTCCTCGATGATTTGATGATCGCCCAAGAGGGCTGGTCGGACCTCGGTGCGGGCGCCCTGATTCAACCGTACAACGACACATGCACCGAAGACGTCTTCCCGATCGCCGAGGCGCACCGCCTGCAGAACCTCTACATGGTCGCGCACTTCAAGCGCTTTCTCATGGGGGAAGCGGGCTATGACGAGTACCTGACGGCCGCGCACGCTATCGCCAACGAGCCGTCGGTTTCGTTCGACGCGCAGTAGGCGTCCACGGCGGGAGGCGGCCTCGGTTCTTCAACGAAAACGAGCACATACGGGGCCGAATGAATAGCGTCCGTTGCGACGGCGTACGAATCCGTGCATAGAGATGCCGCCTCGATGCCGGGGCGCTGGATTGAGAGAGGAAAGCTGATGTTGAAAGAGTTCAAAGAGTTCGCCCTGAAGGGCAACGTGATGGATATGGCGGTGGGCATCATCATTGGTGGCGCCTTCGGAAAGATCATCGCTTCGTTGGTCAAAGACGTGATCATGCCCGTAGTGGGTCTGTTCACCGGTGGCTTCGATGTGAGCCAGGCCTACGTCCTGCTTGGCGACGGCAACTACGAGTCGCTGGCCGCGGCGGAAGAAGCGGGCGCTGCCACGCTGAAATACGGCGCATTCGTGATGTCGGTCTTCGACTTCGTGATCATCGCCTTTGTCATCTTCATGATGATCAAGTGGATGAACTCCCTCCGTAAGAAGGAAGAGGAAGCTGCCGAGGCCGCGCCACCCGCGCCGCCGAAGGAGGAAGTCCTCCTCGAAGAGATTCGCGACCTGCTCAAGAAGTAGCCGCGCGAATCGCAGTGGTGCCCAGCTCCCTCGCGCGCATCGAGGGAGCTCGCGGCGCCCGCAGCCGCCGGGCTTGTCCCGGCCCGGTGCTGTGGTACAAGTCTCCTTCTTTACGGATTGTAAACTTGTGAGAAGAGATGACTGAAGAAGCGTTTGATTTCATCGTCGTGGGCGCCGGCTCAGCCGGCTGCTGCCTTGCCAATCGCCTATCTGCCGACCCCGAGAACCGGGTGCTGCTGCTCGAAGCCGGGGGCAAGGACAACAACCCGCTCATCAAGATGCCGATCGGGTTTACCCAGCTCATGTACGACGAGAAGGTCACGAACCTCTACAAGACGGAGCCCGAGCCTCACATGAACAACCGTGAGGTCAGTGTGGTCCGCGGCCGTGTGCTCGGCGGCTGCAGCTCGATCAACGGCATGCTCTACATGCGCGGCCAGCGTCAGGACTACGACGACTGGGGTGCGCTTCCGGGTTGCGACGGCTGGTCGTACGCGAACATCCTGCCGTACTTCAAGAAGTCCGAGAACTACGAGCCCGGCCCGGCGAACGAATACCACGCCAAGGGCGGCGAGCTGAACGTCACCAACGTCCAGATGAAATACCCGATCAGCGACGACTACATCGACGCTGCGGTGAGTGTCGGCATCCCTCGCAACGAGGACATCAACGGCGAGAAGCAAGATGGCATCGGCCACGTTCAGGTGAACATGAAAGGCGGCCAGCGCTGGAGCTCCGCCGACGCCTTCTTGAGCGCCGAGGTGAAGAAGCGCCCGAACTTGACGATTGTGATCAAGGCGCAGGCGCAGCGGATCTTGCTCGACGGAAAGAAGGCCGTCGGCATCGAGTACCGCGACGCCAAGGGCAACGTGCACGAGGCCAGCGCCGAACGCGAGGTCGTGCTCTCCGCGGGCACCTACAACTCGCCTCCGCTCCTCGAGCTCTCCGGCATCGGAAACCCCGAGGTGCTCAGCGGGCTCGGCGTTGAAGTGAAGCACGAGCTGCGCGGAGTCGGCGAGAACCTTCAGGATCATTTGCAGGTCTGGGTTCAGCAAGGCGTGAAGACCAAGCAGTGCCTCTCAGAGGACGGCAAATTCCCTCGCGTCGTCCTCGGCGTGCTCAAGTACATGTTCGGCAAGAAGGGCCCGCTCACCATGCCCGCCTGCAACGTCGGCGGGTTCATCCCGAACGAAGGCGCGGAACGCCCGATCTTCCAGATCCACTTCACGCCAGGCGCCGGCGGCATGGACGCGGACGGCAAAATGGTCGCGACGCCCGACCCGGGCATCAACTCGACCGTCTGCACGATTCGCCCGACCTCGCGCGGCAGCATTCACGCGCGGAACACGGACTCGAACACGTTTCCGAAGATCATTCACAACTACTTGTCGACCGAGCACGACCGCAGCCTGGCAGTCGAAGGCTTCAAGCTCCTCCGAAGCATCTTCCAATCGGAATCGTTTCAGGAACACGCGACATACGAAATCCTCCCCGGCGAGGACGTCCAGAGCGACGAACAAATCCTCGAGTTCTGGCGAACCGAGGGCATGAGCGTCTATCACCCGGTGGGCTCGAACAAGATGGGCGCGGCAGACGACCCGATGGCCGTGGTCGACAACGAGCTGAGGGTGCACGGGATCGACGGACTTCGGGTTGCGGACTCGTCGATTTTTCCGTTGCTGCCTTCGGGGAATACGCACGCGCCCACGGTCGCTGTTGCGGAGCGGGCCGCGGATTTGATTCTGGGCAATCCGATGGCGTAAG
>JBLYYU010000513.1:0-7106 GCA_048550275.1 Polyangiales bacterium | reverse complement strand
CATGCGAACGAACGCAGTCGCGAGGCAATCTGGGACGCCATGCGGACCCGCAATGTGTACGGGACCTCAGGCGACCGAATTCTGCTCTGGTTCGACATGAAGAACGGCCCCGACGGCGCGCTCCCGATGGGGAGCGAGATCGAGTTCGCGGGCGTGCCGAGGTTCGAGGTTCGCGCGGCCGGTTCGTTCGAGCAGAAGCCGGGCTGCGCGCCGGACGTGGTGGAGACGCTGGGAGAAGAGCGCATCGAACGTATCTGCGCTGGCGAGTGCTACAACCCCGGCGATCGGCGACGCCGCATCAGCCGTATCGACGTGATTCGCATTCAGCGGCAGCAGTCCGAAGAGGAGCCTGTCGCTGACCTCATCGAAGACCCGTGGAAGAAGATCTCCTGCCCCGATGGCCCCGAGCTCTGCGTGGTCGAGTTCGAGGATCCGTCCTACGCGAAGCTCGGGCGGGACTTGCTCTACTACGTGCGCGCGATTCAAGAACCAACGCCGACCGTCAATGGTGGCGGGCTCCGTTGCCAGGGCGGCGAGTGTGCGCCCTGTTACGGCAACTTCCGCACCTCGGACAACGATGACTGTCTAGTCGACACCGAGGAGCGCGCCTGGTCGTCGCCGATCTTCCTGCTCTCCGGTTCCGAGCCATGACGCGAACCTGGTTGCTTGCCGGCGGGATGCTCGCCGGGGCTGCCCTGGCCGTCTTCTACATCGTGCGTCTTCCGACTACGGCCGAGCCCGAAGCCGACGCCGTCGCGTGGGTGAACGACCGCCCGATCTCGAGAAGCAGCTACGAGGCGGCACTTCGGGCAGTCGCCGGCGATCGAAAGACGGGAGCTTTGCGCGAGGACGATCGTGAACGGGTGCTCGAACGTCTCATCGATCAAGAGCTCTTGATCGACCGCGCGATCGAGCTTGGTCTTCACGAGCGAGATCCGCAGATTCGAAACCAGCTCGCGACCGCGATGATCGATTTCCTCGTGCGCCGAGCGGAAGATGAAGCAAGCGCCGCAAGCGAGGCGGAGCTTCGCGCCTTCTACGAAGAGCAGAGCTTTCGGTTCGAGCGGAGCGCCCAGTACCGCGTCGAGCTCGAGGGCGACGGGGTGCCGCTGCCGGGAGGTTTTCTCTTGCTCAAGGAAATCGAGCAGCGCCTCGGCCCGAGCACCGCTCGCCGGGTCGCCGAGCTCGACGTCGGCGACTCGCTGACCGTGGGCGAAGACGGCCGGGAGCAAACGCTGCGGCTCGTCGAGCGTCGTGCCGGCGCGATTGCCCCCTTCGAGGAAGCACGAGAGGCCGTCGAGGCGGCCTACAAGCGCGACCGCAGCGAGACCGCGGTCCGTGAGTTCCTCGAAGCCGCCCGCTTGCGCACCGACATCCGCTTGGAGTCCGAGCGTTGACGCATCGTGCGGCGCTCGTTCTTCTGCTGGGCCTGCTGGTTCCAGGAGCTGCGCTCGCGCATCAGAAGAGCGTCTCGTATTCGAAGTGGACGCTCCTCGAAGGGGGGGCCGTCGGGGAGGTCCGTGTCCGCTGGCTCGAGTTGACCTCCGTGACACCGGACGCCGATGCGGCCGACAAGCCGCTCGATCGCGCAGCGCTCGTTTCGCACCTTCAATCCCGCCTACGCCTGGAGTCCGACCAAGGCCCATGCGAACCGGTGGCGTCGAGCGTCACCTCGCTTCCCGCAGAGCGCGGCTGGCTTCGGCTCGAATGGCGAGTGCGCTGCGCATCGCCGCCGGATCGTCTACACAGCGAGCTCTTCACGTCGCTTACCAATCACGTTCATCTAGCGACGGTGATCGGATCCTCGACCGTCGATCTCGTCTTGTCGCCAGCAGCACCGATCGCAGCGATCGATCCGACCGGTGCCAAGGAAGGGGCCGGGGGGCTCGTCAGCTACGTCCGCCTCGGAATCGAGCATATCCTCACCGGTTGGGACCACCTCGCCTTCCTTTTCTTATTGATTGTGGTCGCGGCGCGTTTTCGTGAAGTCGCGATTCTGGTCACAGGTTTCACGGCGGGTCACAGCGTGACTTTGGCGGCGGCAGCGCTCGGCGTGGTCGTTCCTCACGTTCGAGCGGTGGAGGCGACCATCGCTGCGTCGATTCTGCTGGTGGCGCTCGAAAACGTCGGCGTCGAGCGGCTGCGCGGAGGCGCGCTCGTAGTACTCGGAGCGGTGCTGCTCTTCGCCGCGAGCGCGTTGTTCGGCGGCCTGCCAGCGTTCTGGGGGATCGGCCTCTTCACGGCCTGCTACTTTGCACTGCTCCGAACCCTAGGAGGCGCCGGACGGCTCCGCTGGCTCATCGCCTGTCTCTTCGGCTTCGTTCATGGTCTCGGCTTCTCCGGCGTGCTCCTCGAGCAGGAGCTCCCGCGGGCGCAGCTCGTCCAGGCGCTGTTCGGATTCAACGTCGGAGTAGAGCTGGGCCAGCTCGGCATCGTCGCCTGCTTCTGGCCCCTCTTGGCGTTGTTGCGACGCAGGCAGCTCGGCGCCGCAGTGGTGGATGCAACGTCGTTCGCTGGCGCGGCGGTCGGCACCTTCGTCTTGCTCGTCCGCGTTTTCGCTTGAGCGATCAGACGAAGAACGGCCCACTCACTTCATAGGTGATGCCGCTCATTCCGAGGAGATCCGGCCCGTCGGCGCCGCGCTGCGAGCTGAAATACAGACGTTGCAGCGAGGGCCCAAACGCGGGCCCCGTGACCTCGGAGCCATCCTGCCCGACGACTTGAACGATGGGCAGGATGGCGCCCTCGGCGCTGAGCGCGACGATTTGCATGTCGTCGCCGTCCTCACCGACCACCACATCGCCGTCGGGCGTGACGGTCAGGTTGTCGACGCCTCTCAGGATCGGCGTGGCCGATGTGGCCGCGTCGTAGAGGATTGTCAGCATCGAAGTCTCGGTGTCGTACGTCCAGACCCGGTTGTCGCCCTTGGTGGCGAAGTAGATGATGCGTTCGTGGAGCCAAATCCCTTCGCCGCCGTCGAATGCCGTGCTTTCGGGGACCTGGTAGCGGGTCTCCTCGGTCTGGCCGCTCGGATCCGAAAGCGTGCGCCATTCGACGGTGCCCTCCGGCCCTGCGCCAAGGACCTCGGCAACCTGGAGCACGCCCGTGCTCAGGTCTTCGGCTCGTTCGTAGACGAAACGGTAGAACCGACCGTCCCCGACGTCTTCGGTTAGGTACACGTGCCGGTTCGCTTCGTCGACCGATGCCGCTTCGTGCTCGAAGGCGCCCATGGCCGGATGCACGACGGCGTCACGCTCGCCGAGCGGATCGCATTCCCAGACCCGGCCGGTCGGAGTCTCTTCGCATGAGAGCCAGGTCCCCCAAGGCGTGTGACCGCCCGCGCAGTTGAGGTTGGTGTCTCCGAGCAGCCGATAGGCATCGATGATGTCGCCACCGCTCGAAAAACGAACCGCACCGGCGCCGCCGCCAAGCTCAGCAAGCGTCTCGGAATTGGACACGTAGATCCAGCCACCGTCGGCCGTCCCGAACACGGCGCCGCCGTCTGGGGCGTTGTGCCAAGCGTAGCCGGAGCTACCGAGCTCGGTCCCCGAGCGCGCAATGATTCGGCTGCTGAAACCCACCGGCAGGCGTAGCCCGTTTTCGTCCGGGTCCTGGAGCGGCCCGAGGTTGGCGATGTTGCTCATCGTGGGGCCGCCGTTGCCATCGCTGCTGCTGCAACGACTGAGCGTGCCCCCGGCCATGATCCAACCCATGCCGGCGAAGCTCCTGCGGAGGAACTGCCGGCGCGTCGGATCGATGGGGGACTTGGTAGCTGTGCTCGGCATGCATATCCTTCGCTGAGCGCTCATCGGTAGCACTTTTCGACGAATGAGAATAGTCTCGGCGACCTTGCGTGGGCTAGGCACGAGAGAGGGTAGCGATGCATTTCAGCCGTAGAGATATTCTCAAGGGAATGGGAGCCCTGGGCGTCACGCCCTTGCTCATCACCGCTTGCGACAGCAGCAGCGGCGATGGGGGGACGGAGTTTCCGCCGCTTCCCGAGGACCTTCCGGAGTACGAGTGGAATGGGCCGACCGGTTGGGAGCGGCTGTTCGAGCACGGTGTCGCGAGCGGCGATCCGCTACCCGAGGGCGTGATCCTCTGGACTCGTGTCACCCCGGAGCCCCCGACCGAGGGCGGCGAGCCGATCGAAGTGTGGTGGGAGATGGCGCTCGACGAGGACTTCGTCGAACGAACGGCGCAAGGGACTCTCACGACCAATGCCGATCGCGACTACACCGTCAAGGTGGACGTGGGCGACCTCAAGTGGGGCCGCAACTATTTCTACCGCTTCGCCGCGCAGGGCCGATGGAGCGCGACAGGCCGCACGCGGCTTGCTCCGAAGGGCAACGAGGCCAACAAGCTGCGTTTCGGGGTCTGCTCGTGCGCCAACTACGGCTTCGGTTACTTCCACGGCTTCCGGCATATGGCGGAGCGCGCGGATCTCGATGCCGTCTTGCACCTCGGCGACTACTTCTACGAGTATGGCAACGGCTCGTATCCCGACGGGACGCCCGAGCAGCCGCAGCTCCGAATGCTAGAGCCGCCGCACGAGACGGTGACCCTCGAAGACTATCGCATTCGCTTCAGCCTCTACCGGCGTGATCCCGACCTGCAGGAGTGCCACCGGCAGCACCCCTTCGTCGTCGTCTGGGATGATCACGAGACCGCCAACAACTCCTGGATGGACGGCGCGCAGAACCACGATCCGGAGACGGAAGGTCCCTGGCCGGTACGCCTTGCCTCGGCGCGCCAGGCGTTCTTCGAGTGGATCCCAATTCGGGAGACCCAGGAGCAGGAGCTCTACCGTACGTTGAGTTATGGCAGCCTCGCGGACATCGTCATGTTGGACACGCGCATCGAAGGCCGCGAGCAGCAGTTTCCGCTTCTGGTCTTCCCTTCGGACGAGCCGCTTCTGCCAAGCAACATCATCAGCGGAAGCCAGGAGACCTGGCTTCAAAACCAACTCACCGGCAGCGCAGCGAAGTGGAAGATCATCGGCAACCAGGTCGTGATGAGCCTCTGGCAGTTCGTGAACCCGGATGGCAGCAAGACCAACGCGAACGCCGACCAGTGGAACGGCTACCGCGAAGGCCGGGACCGCTTCATGTCGTTCCTGCGCGACTCCAACATGACGAATGCAGTCGTGGTGACGGGTGACGTACACTCGTCCTGGGCCATGGACGTGACCATCGGTGACGGGAGCTATGACGCCGAGACGGGCGCGGGCGCTGTGGCCGTCGAGTTCGTCGCTCCGGGCATCACATCGCCCCCCGAGATTCCCAATCAGGTCCTCGAGGCGTTCATCACCCAGAGCCCGCATATCAAATACGCCGAAGCCGAGCACAAAGGCTACTTCGTTCTCGACGTACAGAACGACAAAGTCCAAGCGGACTGGTACTTGATCGAGGGCCTGGAACTGGATCAAGGGGCGCAGAGCTTGGATGCCAGCTGGGCGGTTTTCGACGGCCAGAATCGCATCACGGAAAGGTCCTCTGCCGAAACGCCGAACGACCAGGCTCCGCCCGCGGCTTCCTAGTCTGGACATCGATTTGCCCGGCCCTAGGGCTTGATCAAGGGTTCGCGGGAACCTAGGCTACCGCTTCTTCGGCCCCTCGTGGGGCCCCCGGGCCGTTTGCGGTCCTTCACCAAGTACGGAGACGAAAACATGGCGATTGAACTGCCATCCCTTCCGTGGGCCCAAGATGCCCTGGCGCCCCACATCAGCGCCGAGACGATCGAGTACCACTACGGCAAGCATCACGCGGGTTACGTGAGCAAGCTCAACGCGGCAATCGAGGGGACCGATCTTGCGAGCAAGTCGCTGGTCGACATCATTCGAGCGGGTGGGGCGACGTTCAACAACGCGGCCCAGGTCTGGAACCACACCTTCTACTGGAACAGCATGAAGCCGGGCGGGGGTGGTCAGGCGAGCGGCGCGATCGCCGAGGCGATCAACGGCAGCTTCGGCAGCTTCGACAAGTTCGCCGACGAGTTCTCCAACGCTGCGGCGACGCAGTTTGGTTCCGGCTGGGCGTGGCTCGTCGCCGAGGGCGACAAGCTCGCCATCAAGAAGACCGGAAACGCGGAGACCCCGATCACCACGAGCGCGAAGCCGCTTCTCACGATCGACGTCTGGGAGCACGCGTACTACATCGACTACCGGAACGCGCGCCCAAGCTACATCAAGACGTTCCTCGATTCGCTGGTCAACTGGGACTTCGCGAATCAAAACTTGAGCGGCTGAGCCGAGGCTGATGACCGCACCTCGCTGGAGCCGCCGAGCCTCGTTTACGTGGTTGGCGGGTGGGTACCTTGCGGCCTTTGCGGCCGCCTGGGTGGCGCTCGCGTTCGTTCCGGAGGGTTTCGACTCCTTCTGGGCCGTCGCGATAGCGGACCTCGCAGCCACGCTGGTCATCTTCGCCTTTTCGCGCGGGCTCAAGTGCTCCAGCATGTACGACGCGTACTGGTCCGTCGCGCCGATCGTGATCGTGTTCTACTGGGTTTTCCGCGCTGAGGAGGCCGTCAACCCGGTTCGTGCGGGCGCGGTTCTCTTCCTTGTGACCTGGTGGGGGGTGCGCCTCACGTACAACTGGGCGCGGAGCTGGCCGGGCCTTCACCACACCGATTGGCGCTACCTGATCATGCAGGAGAAGGCGCCGAAGCTCTGGTTCTTCGCCGACCTTTTCGGCATTCACCTGTTTCCAACGGTCGAGGTCTTGCTCGCGTTGGGTGGCGCATGGGTCGCCCTCACGCAGGGGAGCGACCCGCTCTCCTGGATCGATGCCCTGGCGCTCGTCGTCACCGCCGGCGCCATCACAATCGAAACCGTCGCCGACCAGCAGCTCGTCGCCTTCGCCAAGGTCAAACGCCCCGGCGAGATCATCAAGACCGGTCTTTGGGCGTACTCTCGACACCCGAACTATTTTGGAGAGCTGGGCTTTTGGTGGGGGCTCTACCTCTTCGGTCTCGCCGGAGACCCCAGCTACTACTGGACGGTCGTCGGGCCTCTCATGATGACCGGCATGTTCTTAGGCGTGTCGATCCCATGGATGGCCGGTGGGTTCGGTTCCGCGGTGCTCGAATCTCTGGCCGATGCGGGGGCT
>JBLYYU010000512.1:0-4361 GCA_048550275.1 Polyangiales bacterium | reverse complement strand
GACAGAGGAAGTAGCGGAACAGACCTGGCTTGAGAGCGAAAAGATCTCGGCGTTCAAGTCCAAGCTCCATGAGGGCCGACAGCGCTTTTTGGCCCACGCCATGTGTCACGCGCTCGACATCGGTCGGCTGACCGCAGAAGACTTCATCCGCCACTTTCCACCTGGCGCGATCATGGAGGGCCTCAAGGATCGCGCCAGCCTGCGCGCCAAGATCCTGACTACCGCCACCGGCGTGAAGTTCAAGATCGCGATCAAGAAGTCCGTCGCTTCATCGGGCGAGGACCTGCTCATCGCTCTCGACGAGGGTGAAGTCGACCCCGCGACGGTCGTCAGTCTCTTCGACCCCGACGATCGCGTTCGCCATCTCGACAACGAGGCGATCTGGAAATTCGTCATCGAGGACGAGTTCTGGGAATCCACGGGCACCGATATGGCCGTGTTCGAGCGCGCCAAGGCACACCTCGCGTTCATGCTCGACCGGGCGCTCGAGGACAAATTGCTCACCCACCAGGACATCGTCGAAGGCGTCACTGTCGAACGCTTCGTTGAGGTGCTGCCGCGCGAAGCCCTGGGCAACATCATCATCGGCGCGCTCGAGGCCGGCCGTGGCGGGGCGCCGTTCACCGACGTCGAGTTGCTCACCCAGGCGCCGTCGACAGTGCTGGTGGAGCATGTTCCGCTCGCGCACATCTGGACCAGCGTGATCGTTCCGAAGATCGCGCGAGCTCAGGGATATGCGGCTGCGCCCGCGGAGACCGACGCCGGGACCGGCGAAAACAACACCCCTGACAAGGACGAGGCGAAGGCGAAGCCGGACGTGCCGGCCAAGCGCAAGGCTCCTCCAGCACCCCAAGCGCACAAAAACTTTGCGAAAGTGAAAGAGAGCGCTTGAGTCCACGGCGCCGAGCCGGTTTGGGGGGCAATCTCTCCAGCCGGCATAATTTCGAGCTGGGGGAGGGGACGATGCGACTGGCAATGGCGATTACGTGTGCGCTTGCGTTGGCGGCGTGCAGCGATGACGGGAACTCGGGCGGACCAAGGGTGGTGCCCGGTCCCCCCTGTCCAACCGATCTAGAGCAGGTATCGAGCCAAGTGTTTCAACCAGGTTGCATCGACGCCGGCTGTCATGGCTCCGCCGACCGCGCTGGAGGACTGGACCTCGAGACGAACGCGCTCGAGCTCGAGCTATTTGGTCGCGAGTCGGCGCTCTGTGGAGGAGAAACCCGAGTCATCGCCGGCGACGGTGAGAGCTCACTGCTCGTCATGAAACTCCGCGGGTCGACGGACTGCGGCACGAGAATGCCCATCGGCGGAATCCTCGCCGGCGAAACCGTGGACTGCATTGCCGCTTGGATCGACCAACTTGATCCCTCGAGTGCCTGCGAGACTTGTGGCGGGACCGCGTGTATCGATCTTCGAACCGATGCTCAACACTGCGGCACGTGCGGTCAGGCCTGTTCATCCGCGGCCACGTGTGTCGATGGCGGTTGTGCGTGCCCTGGGGCGCTTGCTGCGTGCAGCTCGGGATGCGCCGATCTCGCAAGCGATCCCGACAATTGCGGGGCCTGCGGGGCCGGCTGTGGCGACTTGTTTTGTCTCGAGGGAGAGTGCTCGGCCGATTGCGGCGATCTCGCAAACTGCTCGGGGGCATGCGTCGACATCATGACGGATTCGCGCAACTGTGGAGCGTGCGGCGCCGGCTGTGGCCCGGGCGCGTCTTGTGTCGCCGGAATGTGTCAATGCGGCAGTGAGACCGTGTCTTTTGCGAGCGACGTGCAACCGATCTTCAGCGCGAGCTGCGCCTCGATGGGCTGTCACGATGGCGTCGGAGGGCCCGGTCGACCGGGAGGACCAGGGGGCGGAGGCAGCGACCTCGATCTGACGCCTGGGAACGCCTTTGCCAGCCTGCTGAATGCAACGACCAACTGCGGTCCCGTCGTCGCTCCAGGTGATCCGGGGGGCAGCCTCCTCATCGGAAAACTCACAGGAAGTCAGCTTTGCACGGGGACCCAGATGCCAAAGGGTGATCCACCCCTGGCCGACGACCTAATCGATACCATCGCGACCTGGATTTGCCAGGGCGCCGGCGACAACTGATTTGGGGGAAACCGAGTGGAGACCCTTCGCCATGCCTTCGATACCCTTTTGCCGAAAGGCTTAACCACGTCGGCGTCGCGACCGGAGCGAGAACAATCCGGCGAGCAGAAGCAGGCCGCCAAAGCCGCTTGGGTTGGTTCGGGCGGCACTGCATCCTGCCACAAACTCTGGAGGACCCGGTTCTTCCGTGATGTTGCCTTCGCTGGCCATGAACCGCTCGGCATCGCCCTCGAGCAACTTCAAGTCCCCGTTGCCGTCCACTTCAACCAACCAACAGCTCGCCTCGCCATCTCCCAACGAAGAGCACAGCTCGTAGGTTTCATAGAACGAGAAGCAGGCGGGGAGCCGTCCGCTCTTCGACTTCGAGTTTCCATGGGTCAAGACGGCTTCCTCGACCACATTCCATGCTCCGGCGGTCGTCCGTGCATCTTGCATGTCGATCGCGAAAAACTCCCAGGTGACGTCGCAACCGTCCGGTAAAGGAGCGGCTTCGAGCGTGAGCGCCTTTCGGTTATTCCCTTTGCCTTTGGACCCGCCGATGCCGCCCTTCGACACCACCCGAATCTTTGCGCAATCCTTTGCGGTTGCGCCCTGGTCATCGGTCACCGTGACGCAGGCGTTGTAACGTCCCTTTTGTGTGTAGGTGTGGGAGGTCAGGTTCATCGCGGTGTCCTCCGAGCTCCCGTCGCCGAATGTCCACGCGTAGGCAACGACCTCACCATCGCTATCGGAGGCCGCTGCCTCTGCCGCAACCTCGAGCGGTGCCTCGCCCGAGGTCGTGCTCACACTCAGGGACACAAGTGGCGCCCAATTTCCACCGGGAGGTGGGACTTCGCAGGATGCGCCGGTATGCCCGTCGATGCATTCGCAGGCATACGAGCTCACGGCGTCGAAGCACGTGCCACCGTTTTGGCAGGGATTCGGCGTACAGTCGTCGCTGTTGATTTCACAGTGGGTGCCTTCGAAACCCGAGGCGCAATCACAGGTGTAGCCCGCCACGTCATCCACACAGAGGCTGCCGTTCTGGCACGGATTGTTGGCGCAATCGTTGACGTTGGTCTCACATCGAGGCCCCGTGAACCCCATGGGGCATTCACAGGTGTAAGAGTTGACCCCGTCGACGCAGCTGCCGCCGTTCTGACACACGCCGGGCGAGCAATCGTCGATATTGATTTCGCAAGACTCTCCGGTGAAGCCCGTGGCGCACAGGCACACGCCGGCGTCACACGTGCCTCCATTCTCGCAAACCACACCGGCACAGGGATCGATGGAGGTACCGCCCAAGCTGACCGAAAAGCTGGAGCCGTCCGGCGAGTGGCTGAGCTGCGTGATCGTGATGCCGTTTACGGCGTCCTGAAAGCTCTCCCCGTCCCCGAGCAGGTCTAGTAGGTACGTCCTCCTGCTGGCGCTGCCGTCGCCGCGGTGCACACTCAGGCGGTCGAGGTAGATCGAAGCCAGGTTGGCGTCGAAGCCGATCGCGGTTCTGTAGGACAGGTAGTAGAACTCACCCGTGTCGGGCTTTGCGATCTTGAATGATTGATCGGCGCCCACTTGACTTGGGTCCAGCTCCAAGGGCGCCACCTGGTAGCTCCCGCCCGAGGAGATGGTCGTAGCCGGCAGCCAGCCCATCTGCTCCTTGTGCGGAGCGTTGGTCTGGCGCAGTCGGTTATACGCGAGGCCCATGAAGTCGGTGTTGTCCCCGTAGTCCGATTGCGGGGTTGAGGCGTGTTGCATGCCCAGGTTGTGGCCCAGCTCGTGCGCGTACACGTCCGGGATGTCGCATTGGAAGATCCAGGCCCGGCTCGGGTTGCCGCCGACGCTGCCGCTGCCGACCGAAGGACAGGCGTTCGGTGGCAGCACGTAAACCTTGCGGGTGTAGGCATCGGGTTCGACACCATTCGCGCGCGCCGCGGCTTCGGTGGCGTCGGCCCAGCTCGAAACGTCGCAGGTGGAGCTGGAGTAACCGATGTCGAAGGGGCCCACCGTGTCGCCGGTGAGCCAAACCTGGCCGAACGAGGTCTCCCGGTAGAGGTCGTCGACGGAGCCGTCGAACGGATCGGTGAACATGAGATTATGCACCGCGTCGACGGAACAGCTCACATCGGCGTCCTGGAAGTTTGCGACCATCACCAGCGTACGTTGCTCGCCCGAGACCATGAGCTGACCCGGCGCGATTGTGTCCAGCACCGCTTGGGCAATGCGCTGGAGCAGGGCCTGGAGGCCTCTTTGGAGCATCCGGGCCTGCGGGCGGCCTGCATCTCGCT
>JBLYYU010000511.1:0-3325 GCA_048550275.1 Polyangiales bacterium | reverse complement strand
GGCGAAAGCTCGAGGTGGCGGCCTTGGAGGGCGGAGTGCTTCTGGAGAAAGTGGTCCGCGAGAATGGGAATATCCTCTGTGCGCTCACGCAGAGGCGGCACCTCGATTCGGATGACGTTCAAGCGATAGAAGAGGTCTTCGCGAAAGGTGCCCGCTTCCACTTCGGACTCGACGTTGCGGTTGGTCGCGGCTAGGACGCGCACATCGACTTCGAGCTCGGCGCTTCCTCCGATGGGTCTCACTTTTCGGTCCTGCAAGACGCGAAGCAGCTTCACCTGCAGAGCGGTCGGGAGCTCGCCGACTTCATCGAGGAACAGCGTGCCTCCGTTGGCCGCTCGAAACAGGCCTTCGTTGGCGCCGGTGGCCCCGGTGAAGGCGCCTTTGACATGGCCGAAGAGCTCGCTCTCGATCAGATTCTCGGGGACGGCCCCGCAGTTCAAAACGACGAAGGGCGCGTCGGCCCGAGGGCTTTGGAAGTGTAGGGCGCGAGCCACCATCTCCTTGCCGGTGCCGCTTTCGCCCGTGATGAGTACGCTGGTCGTCGCGCCCGCGACGCGCTTGACCAGCTCGCGCAGCCGGTCCATCGCCGGACTCTTGCCGATGAGCTGCCCTTCGCTCCAGCGCGCTTTGACTTGCTCGCGAAGGTTCTGATTATCGGCGACGATGTTGCGTTTCTCGAGCGCTTTCTCGAGGGTCGCCAAGAGCTCGTGGTTCCTGAAGGGCTTCTGGACGTAGTCGTAAGCGCCTCGGCGCATCGCGTCGACGGCTTGCTCGGTGGTCGCGAACGCCGTGATCATCAGAATCTGAGTTTCTTCGGAGCGTGCGCGAACCGCGTCGAGAACCTCCATGCCCGTACCGTCCGGCATCACCAAATCGGTGATGACGACGTCGTATGGGTCGACGCTCCCGAGCCGCTCACGCGCCGCGTGCACGCCGTCGACTACATCGACGCGGTAGCCCTCGCGCCGCAGCAAGATCTGTAGCATCTCGCGCAGGCTGGCTTCGTCGTCACAGACAAGTATGCGTGCAGCCACAGCCCCGAACCCCCAGCTACATCCTAAGGGAAAACCAGCGAGCGGCCACGAGACTTGCAGGCGCTAGCTCGGAGCTCGGCTCGCAGCTTTGCTCGGCCGCTCAAGCAGGCCCAGACCTGTCGATTAGCTGAAACCGGCGCGGCGACCGCCACCGCCGGTCGGCGGTCGAACGCAGAGCCCGTGTATGCTGCTGTACTCCACGAAATAGACCGAGTCGTGCTCGCGCGACGTGGCTTCACAAAACGCCGGTCGTAGCTCGAGGGAGGCCACTTCGGACACCTCCATCGCCTGGCCGGGGTCGCCGATGTAGAGGGACAGACCGACCCCTTCCTCGACCGCGTACGCGTCGCCATTCCGTGCCACTCCGGATGCCGCTTCCAGCATCGCCTCGAACGTTGGTCGTTCCATGCGCCGCAGCTTTGTTGTGAGCGGGCGGCTGGTCAAGCCTTGGGGTTCGGGGTAGTGCGCTAGCGTGGGCAAGGACGAGGAGGAGCTCTGGGAAAGCGAGGCCCTGGTCAGCGATTCGATCGGCCGCCTGATCGAATTCTGGGGGTTCAAGCGAAATATGGGTCGCCTCTGGGCGATCCTATACCTGTCCGATCGTCCCCTGAGCGCTCCCGAAATCCAGGAGCGGCTTCGACTGAGCAGCGGGGCCGTTTCGATGACCTTGAACGAGCTGACGCGCTGGGGTGTCGTACGGAAGGTTTGGCTTCAAGGCGAGCGTCGCGACCACTATGCGGCCGAGGGGAACTTCTGGAAGATGATCTCGCGGGTGTTCAACGAGCGTGAACGAGTCGAAGTGCTCGACGCGATCGACATCATGGAAGACGCGATCCAGTTCTTGAAGGACAAGGCCAACGAGCCCGAAGATCGAAGCCGGGCGCGCTTTCAGCAAGAGCGCATCCATGAGCTTCTCGACCTCGCACGCCTCGGCAAGCAGTTGCTGGACGCTCTCATCAAGGACGCCAAGGTCGATGGCAGCCCATTGATGAACGTGCTTCTCGGCGGAACCGAAAAACGCTAGGCCTGCGCCACGAACTCGTGCCGGGGTTCGCGCGGGTGTTGGAGTGCGCGTGCCAGGAACGACAGTTGCTCACGCCAGCAGCGCCGCGCTTGGCGGCGCCAGACTAGGGCGTGAAAAGCGTGAAGCTCGCCTTCGTAGTACCGGGCCTCGCACTCGACCCCCATCGCTTTGAGGGCGCGGTCGAGGCGGCGCGTGTCGTCGAGCAGAGGATCCCGGGTGCCGATTGGGACGAAGAACGCGGGGAGGGCGCGGTCCGGGTATTCGCGTCGCTCGAAGACGTGAAGTGGGTCGGCGAGGTCGAGCTCGCCGGGCTCGGGGACGTGCAAGGTGCCGACGTAGGACTCGTTCATGCCTTCGAGGATGTCGTTGACCCAGCCCGGAAGCTTTCGTTTTCGATTCAGGCGTTCCGGGTTGGTGACCTGGAGCGGGGCACAGGCCGGGACGACTGCCGTCGGAACTAAGCCCGTCGCGAACGCGCGCTGGGCGAAGGGCTCGGGGCGTCGGTAGCAGCAGCAGACTGTGAGAGCGGTGGCGAGGTTTCCTCCCGCCGACTCTCCCGCGAACACGAGACGGCTCAGGTCGCCGCCATACCCCTCGGCGTTGTCGGACACCCATTCGAGCGCCGCACAAAGGTCGGAGACAGCGGCTGGGTAGGGGTGCTGCGGAGCTAGGCGGTAGTCGATGTTGAAGACCAGGTAGCCCGCTCGCGCGAAGGCTAGGCCCATCAGCCAATGGGTGTTCTTCGACAGCAGGTTGAAGCCCCCGCCGTGGAAGTAGAGGACGATCGGTAGGGCGCCCGCGCGATTGGACGGGCGATATACGTCGAGCCGATGACGCGAGTTACCCGTGCGCAGGTACTCGATGTCCCTGATCACCTGAACACCATGTTTCGCCGGGTTCGAAAGCGGATGAAGGCGTCCGAGCCGCGACAGTCCACCGAAGAGGCCTTCGCCAATCGCTGCATTGGTGTACCGCCGCAGGCGTTTGCGTGAGCGCTGAACACACGACAGCCTGCTGCGCTTAGGGGGCATGAACAGCTTGTATCACGGTCTTGGGGACGGCCTCGGGATTCGGCGCGTTCGCGCGCGGAGTCGCGGTTTTTTTGTGCGAATTTCGGGGTCGTCGTATCCCTTGGGGATGCTTAACGCGGGCAGAATTTCGATCGTCTTCGCCTTGCTCGCCGCGCTCTCCTGGGCTGGCTGGCCCGCTCCAGTGCAGGCAGGCTCGTACGGGCGTGTCGATGCCTCGGTCGTCCGTCAGAAGATCC
>JBLYYU010000510.1:0-5053 GCA_048550275.1 Polyangiales bacterium | reverse complement strand
GCCGGCGAGGACGGGCTCGGCATTCCGGATGTTGAAACGGATGACGCTTCCGACGGCGATGGCCAGCGCGCAGACTCCCGCCATTGCAATCGCCGAGTGGCGCCCGACCGCACCGGCGAGAATCGGCACGATGATCAGGAAGCCGCTGCCGAAAATCGAAGCGAGCGGTGTGGTGGTTGCCTTAGCGACCGAGTTTGATTGCGTCATTGGGCATCCTTCTATACGCCCGCAGGAATCATTTCAACGTCTCGCTGGGGTGTCCCGACCCTTGCGAACGAACCGAACACCACTTACAACGGCCAGCAAGCGCGTATGTGGTCCCAGATCTTCCTAGGCTGCTTCCTCGTCCTGGTGACGACCATCGTTCACATGTTCGCCACGGCCGCTGCCCTGGTCATGCTGAAAGATGTCGGGAGGTTCCTTCACATGAACAAGGCCTCCACGCTGCATCGCACCCTTCTCGTTGCGGGCCTCGTCGTGTGCATGTTCCTGGTCTCGGTTCTCGATGCCGTGCTCTGGGCCCACGTTTACCTCCGCGTTGGCGCCATCGAGCAAATCGAAGAGGCGCTCTACTTCTCGATGGTGACCTTCACGACGCTGGGCTACGGGGACATCACCCTCCCGCCCGACTGGCGCCTGCTGGCTTCTTTCGAAGCGGCCAACGGGATCATCATGTTCGGCTGGACCACCGCGCTCGTCGCGGCCGTCATCCAGCGACTCGCCCCCGGGCGGCCGGGCGCGGATGACGAGAAGTGAGCGTCGAGTTGCAGTTGTTCAGCCCGTGCGGGCTGCCGGCGTCGACCAAGGCTAGTCTTGACATGTCTTGACAAGTCAAGACATGAGCCTCAAACTCTCAATCATGAGCGAAATGGTCAAATTCAGCTCGAAGATGGAGAGGGAAGCCTTGGAGGCGCTGCGGGCCCACGCGGCCGACGAGGGGCGGACGCTCGCCGGGCTTCTGACGGAAGCGGTTCGGGACTACCTGGCGAGGAAGCGTGTGCGCCCGGCGTTTCGCGAGGCGGCCGAGGCCGTGGTCGCGGAGCATGACGAGCTCCTCGCGCGGCTCGCGAAATAGGCGAGCCCATGTCCGCGACGATCTATCCAACGGTCGAGGAAGTGCTGGTGCTTCACTCCTTGCTGCTCGCTCGCTACGGAGGCGAGTCGGGTGTTCGCGACCTCGGCATGCTGGACGCCGCTCTCCATCGGCCGCGCTCCGGTTACTACTCCTCGCTCAGCGAGCAAGCTGCGGCACTTCTGCAGAGCCTCGCCAACAACCACGCGTTCGTCGACGGCAATAAGCGCGTGGCATTTGCGACCATGGCCATCTTCCTGCGCCTCAATGGCTTCGCATTGCGGGCCACTGCGGATGACGCCGAGGCATTTCTGATCGACGAAGTCATCCAAGCTCGCGTGCCACTCCCGCGAATCGCCACATGGATCGAGGAGCACATCGCTCCGCTCCGGTAGCGCTTCTTCACCAGCTCGGCGAACATCGCGCTCAGGCGCTAAGCGAAAACATGCCGACGAGTCGTTGGATGGTCCAGAACGTGGCGAGGCCTCCGATGGCGTAGGGCGCTAGACGCCATCCGCCTCGGGGCAGCGCTATTGGGATGCGCCGAATGGCTGCGAGGGCGAGGGCTACGACCGCCACGAACGCGATCTGTCCGGTCTCGACGCCGAGATTGAACATGAGTAAGGAAAGCGGCACCTCGTGCTCCGGAATACCAATCTGCGAGAGCGCGCCGGCGAAGCCGAGGCCGTGGATGAGTCCGAAGCCAAACGCAACGACCCAGGGATAGCGTTGGGTCATCACCTCCTCGCCGTTCCGCATGCGGATGACTTCCGCGGCGAGGAAGACGATGCTGAGCGCGATCACGGCTTCGGTCGGCGCGGTGGGAAAGTTCACGACGCCGAGCGTCGCCAGGGCGAGGGTGATGCTGTGGGCGACGGTAAATGCCGTGATGGTTTTCACGAGCCGCCAGAAACCGGTGACGATGAGCATCAGGGCGAGAAGGAACAAGAGGTGGTCGTAGCCTTCGAGTATGTGGATGATTCCCATCCGGTAGGTCGCGAGGGCGACTTCCTTCTTGCTTTCGCGCGCCGGGATTTCGAACGTCGGAGAGTTCGGACGCAGGATGGCCGAGTGCGTACTGCCATCGAGGAACTCGATCCGAAGCAGCACGTCGGTCTGCACGCCTGAAAGGCCGTCGATCGAAATGCTCCGGCCGACGATCGGCGTGCCGTCGCTCCTGTACGTCGCGCGCTGCACCCAGGCGGCCGGGACCTTGCGAACGGTCGGTGGTGCGACAGCGGTCAGGTTCTCCGGAAGAACCGGTTCGAGGCCGAGGGCCCGGTCGCCTTTGCCCGGCAGTTTCCAGGTGACCTCGAAAATGCCCGGCCCGGTCTCTTCGATCTCGAGCAGCGCAGGCCGAATCTCGTGCGCGCGCGTCGTAGAGGACGGCACCAAGGCCGCGAGCACGAGGCCGAGGCAGGCGCTACGCCAAAGAATCTTCACGGCGAAGGCTCCCCACGGGTAACGCTCTCCGCGGCGGGCTCGTCTTCGATTACGATGGTGTACTTCTCGAGCAAGCGGTCGCGGTATTCCGTGTTGAGCTCCTCGCGTTTCGCCGCCATCCAATCGTCGGCGACCCGGTCTCGAACGTCGGCGAAGGCAGGCTCTCGGAACTCCTGCTTGTCGTGGACGTAGACGAGGTGCACTCCGTATCCGGAAAGGACCGGGCCTTCCCAGGCGCCGACGCTCAGCTCGCTGACGCTCCGCGCGAACCCGCCACCGAAGAGCTTCGAGATATCGGCTTCGGTTCGCTCCGGGTAGTAGAGCTGCAACATGAACGGGTCGCCGAGCTCCTTTGCCCCACCGGTCGGGTCGCCGGCCTTCTCGAGACCCTCGAGCACGGTCGCGGCGCGGCTCGTCGTCTCGTTGCCCCACTTGTCGGGGTCGACGAACGCATGACTGAAGGTGATCAGGTCCGGCGACCGGTAACTTGCACGGTGCTCGTCAAAATAGGCTTCGAGCTCCGCGTCGCTGGGCGGCTTCACGTCGATGAGGTCCTGCACCAAGAACTCGAGCTTCTGGGCGAGCCGTCGCCGTACGATGGTGTCGTCCTGGTCGAGCCCCATCGCCAAGGCTTCCCGGTAGAACGCCGTTTCCCGCACGTATTCTTTGGTGAGCCCCGCTAGCTCTTCGGCCGTCGGCGGACGCTTCCACCGCTTTTCGAAGCTCGTCCGCATCCAGGCGCGCTCGCCTTCGCCCACCCGGATCACTAGCTCGTTCTCCGAATCGTCGCTTGGGTTGAGCCACGCATACCCCGCGTAGATGGCGAGGCCGATGATCAAGAAATGAAATAGCGGCTCTTTGACTAGCCTCGACGCAGGTTTGGTCACCCGATTGCTCCCTTGACGCTGCTTTCTGGCACAGGCTCGACTCAGGCGCGAGAACAGACGCTGGCATACTCGATCGAGGTCGCCGTATCGATTCGGCCATTTCGCGCCACCGTATCGCCCTGGCACTTGCCCCTGGAAGAAGTAATCTCCGACGGCCAAGGAAAAGAAAAGGAACAACTTCCATGAAGACGTCTGTCAAAGTTGTCGTGCTCGTAGGCGCATCCATCGGCCTGATGACCGCCTGCAAATCGGGTGGAACCGACAAGGTGGAGAGCACGACCCCCGTGGCGACGCCGGCGCCGGCAGAGAAGGCCACTCCGGCCGAACCAGCCGCAGCGGCTAGACCCAAGCCCAATCCGCTCCGTAACGTCTACTTCGGCGAGCAGCATTTGCACTCCGAGATGTCCCCCGATGCGTACGCAGTCGGCGTTCGGCAGAAGATGGAGGACGCCTATCGCTACGGAATGGGCGAGGAGATCACGCTGTCGACCACGGGCGAGAAAATCAAGAGGGGCACGCCCTACGACTTCGTCGCGCTCACCGATCACGCGGAGTACCTTGGCGTGTTCACGCAGCTCGCGGACCCGAAGAGCCCTCTGGCCGGCAACGCGCTTGCCAAGCTCATCAATAGCCCTAACCAAGCGGACCAGAACAAGGCCGCGTCGGAGGTGATCGCATCGATCACCAGCTCCGTTCCGTCCGGGCCGTTCCTCGATTTCGTCGACCCCAAGGTCATCCGTTCCAATTGGAGGCGACATGTGGAGACGGCGAACAAGTACAACCAACCGGGCAAGTTCACCACGATCATCTCCTTCGAATGGACATCGATCCCCGATAGCCAGAACATGCACCGCAACGTGTTCTTTCGTGGCGACACGGGGCCCGAAGCGCCCTATTCGGCGTTCGATTCAGTCGACCCCGAGGACCTGTGGACCTATCTGGAAGTCCAGCGTGACCTGGGTCTCGACGTCATCGCGATCCCGCACAACGGCAATGTCTCCAACGGATGGATGTACGCGCCCAAGACCTTCCCGGATGGCAACCCCCTCAACGCCCGCTACGCGAAGCGCCGTGCTCTCAACGAGCCGCTGACCGAGATCATCCAGACCAAAGGGGCCTCCGAAACCCACCCGTCGCTCTCACCCAACGATGAGTTCGCGGACTTCGAGATGTTCCCCAACATGATCGGCACTTCCAAGGTGAGTAAGGTCAAGAACGGCTACATCCGTCAGGCGCTGACGGCCGGCCTGATTCACGAAGCGAAGCTCGGGACCAATCCGTTCAAGTACGGCATCGTCGCCGGTGCGGACGTTCACTCGGGCTACTCTGGGAATGAAGAGTGGAACTGGCATGGGGCGCACGGCGTCACCGACGACACGCCCAAGAAGCGCCTCAACCCCGAGCCCAATGCGAGCGGCGAATCCGGCGCAACCGTGGGGTCGGCAGGTGCAACGGCCGTCTGGGCTGAAGAGAACACCCGCGCCTCCATTTTCGACGCGATGAAGCGCAAGGAGACCTACGGCACCTCGGGCCCCCTGATTCGACTTCGCTTCTTCGGCGGCTGGGACTACGCCGAGGACCTCACCAGCGACGACAGCTTCGTCAAGAAGGCCTATGACAATGGCGTGCCGATGGGTGGAGACCTAGCGGC
>JBLYYU010000509.1:0-10750 GCA_048550275.1 Polyangiales bacterium | reverse complement strand
GCCTCGAGGAGGCCATGCACGGTTTCGAGCTCGCCGGGCGGAGGCGCCCTGCCCTCGAGCTCGGCCTCGATGGCGCGCAACGTGTTCGCGAGGAGTGTGCGGCGGCGCCGAAGAAGGGCCCGGTAGGGCTCGCGAGTGGTCCCGGCGACTTCTTGGAGCGTTGCGGTTGCGGTGTCCATCGAGAGCTCTTGGCAGAGCTCGTCGACCTCGTCATGAAGGAGCTTGGCTGCGGTCCAGCGGCACATGCGGACGGCTTTTGCGGTCACCTCGGCGGTCACGTTGGGATTGCCATCGCGGTCGCCCCCAATCCAAGAGCCGAAGACGATGGGCGCCGCATCGATAGGCAGCGACTCGCCGGTCTGATCGACGAGCGCGCGGTCGAGCCGGCGAAGGAAACGCGGCACGGCCTGCCAGAGCGACTGTTCGAGCACCGCGAGCCCACCTCTCACTTCGTCGAGCGGCGTGGGGCGGCTGCGATGAAGCTCGTCGGTGTGCCAAACCGTCGAGACCTCGCCTCTAAGCTGCTCACGGATGGCCGCCTGCTCGTCCGGGGTGAGGTCGATGCTGTCACCCGTCTTGAGGGCATCGGCGATTCGATTGTAGCGCGCGAGGAGCGTTCGGCGGGTGGCTTGGGTCGGGTGCGCGGTGAGCACGAACTCGACTTTCTGCGCGACCGAGGCTTCGTAAAGGGCCTCTTTGGAAATGCCCGCGTCGATCAAACGGCCAAAGGTGTCGCTGCAGGAGTCGACGCGGGGCACGTCGTTTTCGCCTTGGGCGGCCCGAACCTGCGCGAGCCGCCGAAGCCGCGCCTTGTGCCGCTGCTCCGCGATGTTGGCGAAGGTCAGGAACAGCGAAAACGCGCGAACGACCTCGCGGACGCGCTCGGGTGGGATGGCCTCGACCAGCCCATAGAGGGCGCGCAGGGCGGGGTCCTCCTCTCCTTCACTCGGCTGCCGGAGCGCCTTGCCCTGCTTTCGGATCTGCTCGACCGTCTCGTACACGTCGGAACCTGCCTGCGTGCGGAGCACCTCGCCAAGCAGGTCGCCAAGCACCCGAACGTCGACGCGGAGGGCCTTGTCGAGCTCGGCAGGGATGCTCGAAGGGGAACTGTGCTCCATGCGGAGAACATAGGACCCGCGGGCGGAGGGCCAAGGCTTGATTCGGCAGCGCACTTACAAGAAATCGGGATACTCGCCGCGAACATCGGTGATAACTGCATGGCGGTGCATCGACACGAGACACGCGGCGCGCGCGAGGCGGCACGAATCATGCTGTTCTGTTGCCAGACCGCGAGGAAGTCGGCCGGAGTTGACACATTCCGCACCCACGGGTCTACTCGGAGCTCTCACCTCAGGAGGAACCATGCCCTTGCTTCGATTCGTGGCGACTTGCGTTTTTCTGCTCACGATCGCCGGCTGCAGCAGCACCGACGGAGGTGGCAACATCGACACGAAGTGCCAGCAGGCCTGCGATGCGATCGAGACGGCGTGCATGAGCACGGAGTCGGATTGCGGACAAGACTGCACAGAGGACCTCGCGGACTGTCCGAGCGAGATGGGCGCGGTGCTCGACTGCGTCTTGGCCAACACGAGTCGGCTTCAATGCGACCCAGAGGAGGACCAAGGCCTTGCGGAGGCGCCCTGCGAGGCCGAGCACATGGCGGTAGCCGCGCCCCCCTGCGAAAAGGACCCGTTCTGAGTCAGCGGGCACTCATCGACAACGCCGCCGTTTTGGGGCGACCTCGGCAGGATCTCTTGCGCCTGGACGTGAGCTGACGTCGAGTCTAACCTGAAGTCTCTTTGAGAGGAGACGGATCAGTTGGCGTCTTACGAGGGTAGTATCGTAATCAACGCTCCGGTGAGCGAGGTCTTCGCGTATGTGAACGCGCCCTCGACCATCGCCGACTGGATGACGGCTATGGTCGAGGTGCGGAACGTAATCGGGAGCGGGGCCGGACTACAGTGGGATTGGACCTACAAGATGGTGGGCATTCATGTTCGTGGACAGTCCGTCATCGTCGATTACATACCCAACGAGTGCGCGACTCATCAGGGCATCGGGATGCTCGCCGCAAGCTGGACTAACGTCGTCGAGCCCCACGACGGTGGGACCAAGCTAACGATGAAGCTCGACTACACGATTCCGGTCCCGGTACTCGGCAAGCTGGCGGAGCATCTGACGATTAAGCGCAACGCTCGGGAGCTCGAGGCTTCGCTCTTGAACCTGAAGGAATCGCTCGAAGCCTGAGCGCTCCCGGCCGTGTGACGGCTAGCCAATTGGCGCGAGGTTCAGCTGCAATAGCGCACCGACGAGTGAGGAGCCGATTCAGCCCTCCATTCGCACGTAGAAGATGCAGTCTCGAGCGGACTCGCACGAGACCTGCGCCGACGCTCCATTTGCGCCGATGTAGCTGCCCGGCCCCATGATCATGAGGTCCGACCCACCCACCGCCTGGTGCGCAGGACTACCCTGGATCACGACGGCACGGAAGGTCGAGCCGCGACTCCGCATCACGCAAGCCGACCCCGCTCGAAGCTTGACGAGGATTCCGCTCGGCCCTTCGTCCTGAGGGTTGCCCCACAAAAACGCGATCTTCGCTCCATCGGCGGCGGCAGAAGCATCGATCGGCGCGCTCTCAGCGAACTCGGACGCATTCACCCAAACAAGATTGGATGCGTCCACGTTCACCGGCCTCGCTTCGCTTTGAAAGGCCTCCTCGACGGAACGTACGAGGTAGGGTCCCTCTTCGATCTCGATGTACGCAGTCGCTGCGGTCCCCCTGGCTGCCGTGATGTGCACCCCACCCTTTGGCTGGGTCCAGAATGAACCCTCCGGCATCCACATCGCTTCAGCGTTCGGGTCATCGTTGTGAATGAGCCCCTCGATGACAATGCCCCGGTAGGAGACGTTGTGAATGTGAGGCGGCGACGAGAAGCCATCCACGAATCGAACCAAGAAGCCGCTGGGGCCTGGGCCCTTGCGCTCACCCCAGAGTGCGGCGGCCTTCGGGCTCTGGTCTCCGCGTGCGGGGTTGAGTTGCTCCCACTCCACCTCGGATGCCGGCACGATCGTGGCGGCCGGCTCGGCGGCTTGGGGTGCGACCCGCGAGCTAGCGCAGGCGGTCCCAAGGAGTACGAGCGCGAGTAGCGGAAACCTTCTGATGGTGCGGCGGCTCACGATGCGCGGAGGGTGTGCCCGATGGCTTTCATGATCCTCGTTCCTTCCTATTTGGCCAGGATGGCCTCGATAGCGCGAACCACGTCCGCAGACTTGCTGGCGTCTAGCGCATCAGGGTGCGGCTGTGCGAATCGGCCGGCGTCGTTGTCGAAGTATTTCCCGGAGGCAGTCGCGAACTCGTCGCTCAAAGCGGCTCGCTGGAGGATGTCGGCCCCAATACCAACATCGCCGCCTGCAACACCGTAGGCTTCCTTCACCATCTTCGTCCCCAGCATGGAGCCTGGGTTCACGGCGACGACCGACGGGCCGTCTTTGCCGAGTGACAGCGCTAAAGCTCGCGACCACATCGTGAGAGCCAACTTGCTTTGCGCATAGGCGGCGTTGTCGGAGAGCTGGATCTCGCCGGCGATCGCGCGTAGGTCGACGGGCGCCTGCGCCGCCGAGGAGAGGTTGATCACTCGACTGGATGCTCCGAGCAGCGGCAGAAGTCGACGGGTCAACAAGAAGGGCGCGATCGTGTTCACCGCAAAGCGGACGTCCAAGCCCTCTTCAGTGGTTGAGTTCGCTACCCGGAAAACGCCAGCGTTGTTGATCAGCACGTCTAGGCTGTCGTGCTCATTGCCCACTCCATCGGCCAACGACTCGACTTCTCCCATACGGGAAAGATCCGCCACGTACTGTTCGACGCGGCCTTCTCCTCCTTGCACCGCCTCGACTGCCTTTTCGAGCTTTGCCCGGTTCCGGCCGTGCAAGAGCACATGGTGCCCCGATGCGGCAAGCAGCTTGGCCGCTTCGAAGCCGATGCCGTCGGTCGCGCCGGTGATGAGGATCGTCTTCTGCATTGCTTGCGTCCTATTCTGCGAAGTCTGGCAGCACGTCGGCGGCTAGACGCGTTAGTGTGGACTCGGTGTCCGCTTGATTGAAGCGAAGATTCAGCGCGACGTGATTCACGCCGATGGCTTCCAGCCGGCGAAGGTAAGTCCGAAGGTGGTGTGCGCCAAGTCGGAGGCCAAGGTGGATCGGTTCGGGTCGCGCGTGGGCGTCTTCCAGCAGGTCGATGTAAAGGGGCTGCATCGCGGGTTTCGGCTGTAGCCCTGACGCTTCGGTACGCCCCCGCCAGTCGGCGATGACCTTCTCCTGCACGGCGGTCTCGCGTGGGTAGACCATCCAGCCATCTCCGTTCTGCGCGATCCATTCCGGGTCTTGCTGGCTCCCTCCGGTGATGAGCAAGGGCAGCCGTCCCGACGCAGGCTTTGGCAGCATGTCGAGGCCCCCGCCGACGCGGCCGTAGGCGTTCTCGAACGTCGGTGTGCGCTCCGCCATGCGTTGGATGTACTCGACGCTCTCCCGAAAGCGCTTGCCGCGATCTGAAAACGGGAGATCCATCGCAGGGTACTCGTCCGGCCTATCGCCAGACGCAACACCCAAGATGAGTCGCCCACCCGAGAGCTGATCGACGCTTGCTCCGGCCTTCGCGACGTGGGCGGGATGGCGCAATGGTAACACGATGCTCGCCACACCAAGTGCGATTCGCCGCGTTTGCGCCGCCAAGTATCCAAGATAGACGAAGGGGTCGTACGTCTGCCCCGCGTCGCCGAACGACGGCACGTTGAACGGAACGTCCCGCAACCAGACAGCCGAGAACCCGAGCTCCTCAGCGAGTTGAACGCGCGCCACGTGATCGGTCATGGTCGGCACGGGGCGATGCGCATAGTTCTCGAGCGGGACCACGAGTCCTAGACTCAGTCGCCGAGGGCGGAATACCGCGTCGTAGCCCGGGTTGATCGACTCGAATCGCGGCTCGATGGCTGGCTCGACTGTGGACATCATATCGGTGACGAATCTATCTCCCTTGCCGTACAATGATAATCTGCCTTGAGACTAAAACATTATTCGTATATTTTTGATAAATGGACGTCTTGTCCCTCCGACTGTTCCTCCGGGTGGCCGATCTGGGCGGCATCTCCTCTGCGGCGCGTGACCTTTCGCTCTCCCCCGCTAGCGCGAGCGCGCGTCTGTCGACGCTTGAGAAGACGCTCGGTTTCCGCTTGTTCAACCGAACGACCAGGGCCGTCTCATTGACGACCGACGGCGCGGAATTCCTTCCCTACGCACAGCAGTCCCTCGAAACACTCGAATCCGGATTGAGCGTCGTCCGCGGCGAGTCGGCGGAAGTGGCGGGGCTCATCCGAATGACGATGCCGGGATCATTCGGACGCATGCACGTCATTCCTCTTCTGACTGACTTCCACGAGCGACACCCGCTCGTGACACTCGACCTACGCCTTTCCGACGAAGTCCTCGATGTCGTCGAAGGCGCCTATGACCTGATCATCCGAAATGCGCCGTTGCGCGACAGCACTATCGTCGCCCGCAAGCTCGCGCCCGACCGTCGCCTCCTCGTCGCGTCCCCCGCCTATCTGCAGCGGCATGGCTCCCCGTCGACTCCGGAGGATCTCAAATCCCATCCTTGCGTCGTCCTCGCAGATTGGAATCGTTGGAAGTTCGAAACCGAGCAAGTCGTTACGGTCCCTCGCTCATTCGCGGCGAACGACGGCGAGGCGACGCGTGTGATGATGGAAAACGGCCTGGGCGTCGGAATCAGCTCTCTGTGGAACGCCGGCCCAAGTCTTCGGTCCGGACGCCTCGTCGAGGTCTTGCCTGATTTCCCGCTCGTCACCGAGTCGGCCATCTGGGCTCTCTATCCAAGCAAGCGCCTCGTCCCCCCGCGAGTACGCGCGATGCTCGACTTTCTCGTCGAACGGTTCTCCCCAGTGCCTCCATGGGAACGCCCCCGTGCCAGAATGGAACGAGAGCGCGCTACGGTGTGATTCTTTGAAGTCCGAAAAACGTGCCGTAGTAGACGGTGCGGTCGTCTACGACCTGGACCGCGGCAAACGCAGAGTTGTGTCGGCCCAGCTCACCAATCGGCAAGTGCCACGCCGACGCGCCCGTGCTCCAGTCGACCGCCTCGAGGGTCCACGTGTTCTCTTCCTCGCCTAGGTCGCGCGCGCCGATGGAGTAGATGAGGCCGGTGTCGCCGCTCATCGTCGGAATCGCGTTCGGAAAGCTGATGTCGTTCGTCCACACCGAAGTCAGGGTGCGGGTCTCGGGATCCCACTCAAACTTCTCCGAGCCGAAGGGCTGAATCCCCTTCATCCCGCTCGTGAAGATGTTCACGACTTGGGTGTCGTCGTACTCGGTGAGCTCGTTGTTCACGACGAACGCCCCATATCCGCGCACGAGCACCGACTGGTCGGAGAAGGAGCGCTCGATCTCCTCGTTACCGAAGGTCACTGGAACCTGCGCAGCGATCCGGCGGCTGTCGGTGCCCTCGAGCTGTTCCCAGTCGTCCGGAATCGCATCGCGCCAGAAGAGCACGATGTTCATGATCTGCTCACCGTCCGTGATGACCACGAAGCGGTCATCGTCGAGGCGGGTGCCCATGAGCGACGGCGTCGACCCGGACCCGGCAAGCGATTGGACAGGAAGGGGGTTGTCGTTTCCGGTGCCGTAGGGCGCGCTCCAACCGCCGGCGGTTTCGTCGAGCGTGAGCTCGGTCCCGGTCCATTGCACGCGATGCATCCGCTCGTGGCTCACCACGTAGATTCCGCCGCTCTCGTCCGAAGCGATGTTGTTGAAGACCCACTCGAGCTCGCCCGCATCGTCGGTGATCTGGAGGTATTTCGCATCGGTGAAGCTTCGGGTCACGACGCCCACCAAGCCGTAGTTCGTCGCAAAGGCGAGCCGTCCGTCATAGAGCATCGTGAGGCCGATGATCTTGTCCCAATCGCGTTGCAGTCGCTCCGCGGGAACAGTGAACTCCCGCTTGACCTCGATGGCGGACATTCGATCCCCATCGACAGCGTCGCCGTAGGCAACGATCTTCTGGAGGAGCGGTTGATAGAAGATCCCATCGGACGCGAGCACTGGGTAGATCCCGCTCACGCCGCGTCCGGCTTCGCCCTCCCGAAGCTCGGGATTGGGCGGCGCGCTGGCGGCAAAGCCCGCGGCAACCGCGGCGTTGCTCTGGTCGCCGAAAAGCCGCAGGGCTGTGTCGAGACCGTCCGTGATCGTCTCGCCGCTGCCATCGACATCGTCAACCGGAACCTCCATCTCGTCGATGAGCACCAGCTCGTCTCGAGTCGGATCGACCTTGAGAATCTGGCCCACGGCCGAAGCCCAGATGACGCGCTGTCCGTCGGCGTAGGGGCTCGAGAAGTTGGCGGTAATGAGGCCCGCCCGGCTCGGCAGCCAATCCTCCTCGTAGTCGGCTGGCTTTTCCGCGGGTCCCGGAAGCTCGGTCGACCCCTGGTTGTACGAGTTCCGATGGGTGTTCGCCCAGGGCGAATCAGCCAGGAACGCATTGGTCGGCGCCTCGTCTGTCGTACTCACTGGCGGAACGTACGGGTCGCTCGGGCTTTCGGAGCAACCCAGGGCGGTGAGTGCGACGGCCAGTGTGAGGATGAAATGATGATCAAGACGTTCCGACTTCATGTTGGGGACCTTTCTCGAGAAGCTAGAACCGGCAACGCAACTGCTTGGGTTGCCGGAAAATCGTGCCTGTCGGGGCGGAGCGCTCGGGCTCCGTCAGCTTCAGATTGGGGAGGCGCTCGAGGAGCGTGTCCAGTGCGACGCGAATCTCCTTCTTCGCCAAGTGCATCCCGGGGCAGAGTCGTACACCGTGCCCAAACGTCATCTTCTTCGGGCTTCTGCGATGGATGTCGAAGTGATGAGGGTCGTCGTAGAGAGCCGGATCGTGGTTGGCGGCGGCGATGCCCATGAACACGAAGCTGTTCGGTTGAATATTCACGCCAGCGAACGGAGTGGAACCCTCCATCTTGCTGAGCCTCGGCAGGAAGGACACAGCAGGCTCCCACCGCAAGGCTTCCTCGATGGCGTTCTCGCGCAGCTCCGGGTTGTCACGAACCCGGTCCCAGTAGTCTTCCGTGGTGGCCAGCCCGTAGATGAGATTGCCTATGGAATCGTGCGTCGTCGAGGACCCCGCAGTGAACATGATGGCGACGTTGGACTTCACTTGCTCTTTCGTCATGCTCACGCCTTCCACGTCGTCGTGAATCAGCTGGGAGATGACGTCATCTTCCGGATCTGTGGTTCGACGGTCGATCACCGGATCCAGGTAGGCCCAAAGCTCGTCTCGGCATTCACGCGCGCGCCCGGGATCCCGCTTGAAGTTCAAGATGCCGACAACCCATCGAGCAAATTGCGCTTCCGCGTCCCGCGGTAAACCAAGGAGGCGGGCAATGATGATGTGCGGATAGCGTTCGGTGAACTGCGCGACGAGATCCCCCTCCCCGTCCTCGACGAACGTGTCGATGAGCTCGTTGGCGACATCCGAGAACATCCTGAAGTTGATCTGCTCGACCATGCGCGGTCGGAACGTGGGCGTGGCCAGCTTGCGGTAGAAACGATGGCGCTCGCCTGACATCGACTGAAAGGTCTCGCCAATCAGCGGCTCGATACCAAACTTGTAGGCCCGCTCGGGAGGGAGATTCTCGAAATCTCTGAACGCCTGCTCGAGCTCCGCGTGGCGGGTGATCAGCCAAGAAGGCATGCCCATGAAGTTGACGGGAACGATCGGCGACTGCGCTCGTAGCCGGTCCATCAGTGAGTGTAGCTGCATGCCCGGCAGCTCCCATTCAGCGATATCTTGGGCGAGCGTCGCTGCTTCCATGTCGGTGGCCGTGCCGGGCGCAGTGTTCGAGCTCATCTGTGCTTGGCCTCTCGGTGAAGGTGGCTGAACCACCGCTTGCCCTTTGTTAAAGCAGATGATACAAGTGTGTCAACTGCTGTCTCACAGCGTTCCCCTTCATCCCGGAAGCTATAGCTCTTGGCGGAAATCCAGATTCTCAGGCGCCGACTCAGCCCCGAACAGGCGAGGCGCCGCCAGCAAATCGTATCGAAGGCCATGCGCCTCATTGCTGAAGAGGGCTCGAGCGTTTCCATGGAGACCGTCGCCTCCGCCGCCGATGTTTCGCGGGCGACGCTCTACCGTTACTACACATCACGCGAGCACCTGCTCGCGGAAGTGACCTTGGCGGCGGGACGCACGATGATCTCCTTCCTTCGGGCCAATCCTCCTCGGGGAACGACGGTCGGCGAGCAAGTAGAAGCGCTCTGCGGTACCGTGACGGGCGTTGCCGGAGAGAACGAACAGCTCTTGGCGAGCTGCGTTTCCAATCTGTCGTCCGAGGATCCCGCCGTCCTGGAGGCATACCGCGAGATCGAGGAGCTGGTGTCCGGTATGCTCGGCAGCGTCATCAATGGCCTTGCGCCGGCAAAGGGTCCAATGATCCAGACAACCGTTTTTCGCTACCTTCTCGGGAGCTTCGTTTTGGCGACCACTGGGAAGCTCGAATACACGGAAGTTGCCGAAGGCCTCACCGCGTTGTGTCGACTGCTTCTCGCAGATGTCTGGTCGGAGAAACCACGTCCAAGCTCCGGCTGATCCGGCCGAAGAAGCGCTTCACGACCTTCGGACAATGCACACGAACAAATCGTGGGTTTCGTCCAAGCAACGGGGGAAGTAGTAGTCCTTGCCTTCGATGACGAACCTCTCGTCCATGATGCGAGGCCACATCGGTTTCACCTGTAGCTTGTTCTTCCGCCGCGCCTCGTGCTCTTCGTGGAGCTTCTCGTACAGCACCGGCATCTGCTTTTTCAAATTGATCTCTTCGGACCGATCCGTGATCAGGTTGTAGAACTCGGCCCAGCTATCTCGCATGCTGAGGCCAAAAAACGGACTCGGAAGCCCTCGGATCGTCGAGACATTGGGGCGCGAAATGTGGTAGAGAACGCAATGGCCGCGGAGGGGTTCATGCGACGTAAGCGAGCGACGAGATCGGCATCCGCCGTGGCCCTCTTCGTCCTCTGTGGATGGATGTGGCTCATTCCCGCGTCGGCGAGCGCTGTGCCGAAGCTGGATATCAAGGTGTTCTTCGGAGTCGGTACGACGACGTTGGTGCCTCGCGTTCCCGAGTTCACGCTTCCGAGTGGCACGGTGGTCGGTGGACGGGTCGCCGAGACACGTGGCAACTGGCAGGGCGGCCTCAGCGCGCGCGTTCGATTCGACAAAGCCTTCGCGGAGATCGGTATGGTCTTCAGTCGATTTGGTTTCACGATACCCGAATCGGAACTCGAGATCTGCCTGCTGCAGAACGCAGGCAACCCCGAAGCATGTCTGGGGGTGGAAGATATCATCGGAAAAGACGGGAGAATGAACTCTTTCGAAATTCCGATGACCGCGGGATACGTGCCGTACCGCAATCCCTACTTCGGCCTCTTCCTCTACGGAGGCCTCGTGAACAAGTTCAACATCAAAGGCTTCGTCGAGACCGACGGCAGCCGAAAGGGGCTCAAGTTCAAACCGAAGGACGCGAACTTCGTCATCTACCAGGTCGGCCTTCGTTTGGGCTGGCAGTTCGACCTCGGCCCCGTCAACTTCGATTTCAACTACACCCTCGGACTGAACAGCTTCACGAAGACCGACTACCGCACGAGCTCCCACGTCACCCAGTTCAATCTCGGCTGGCTCTTCTGAGCTCCGGGGCTG